>JBIQMB010000515.1:0-3128 GCA_044463745.1 Chitinophagaceae bacterium
CCTGATTATAGGGCTGCATTTTTTTTGTGTGCGAAAAAAAGAAATAGGTTTTATCCGGAATGAGCTTAGAAGCGGGAACCTCTTTAATACCAAAAAGAATATCGCAATCAGATAAGTCCGTCACCACTTCAATACCTTCGGCACGGTATTCATCATCCGAGAAACAGCGGATATCTGAAGACTCCACCACTACCTCCATGCCCTTTTGTTCTTTGAGTACTTTGCATTGTTTTGGTGTGAAGGCTACCCGATTATCAGCCGGGATCTTGCCTTCTTTAATTAAACCGATTTTTAGCATAATCTTCATTAAAGTCACCAAATTTACACGAAAAAAAGGAATGAAGCGATTATAGCGCTGAGAATACTTCTTCATTCATACATAGAAGAAGTCATGTGATCGAATTCAGATTTTTATTTGCCGTACTGTATTATGGACCCTGGCACGCCTTTACAATATTATCAAGCGCAAGCTGATACTGTGGCCCGGTCAGTTTATCTATAAAAACCCCTTTTAAGCGCTCCCATGGATACCAGGGCAATATGGTATTGACAATCAGGTCTAATCTGTGTCCGCCATTTTTTTCCTGATAAATAAAAAACGAAAACTGCACTGGTGGATTGGATTTTCCGGCTATTGTAAAACCGAAAGAATCGCGAGCACTTCCATACAATTCAATCGCAACCGGTTTTCCGATACTACCCGTCATTTCAGCCCTTGTTTCGGATATTTTTTTTAATGAGGAAGAACCCTCCTTTACCGCCGGAAACCATTTTGGCCAATTTTCAAATTTGAGCACCATTTCCATAGCACAGTCGCTTCCCCCTTGTATTGGCACAGACTTAGCGATCGATATTTTTCGTGGCAACAAAAGAGCCATCGATAGCAAAAGCAGAATAATCAGCGATCCGATAATCAGGGTAAGTTTTACAACTTTCATTCAATCTTTTTGAGTAATTCAAAAGCGTCTAAAAATAATACGATATCCATGATCTGAAAAAAGTTTTTTTGATACGGATAAAAATTTTGCCGCGAGCTTAGCGATCTTGTCGTGAGGCTTCTTTATCACCCACAAGAAAATGTTTCACGCAAAGAACGCCACGACCGCAAAAGATTTTTATATAAGGAAAATGTCCCCAAGCCACTTATAAAGCCAGGTTTCCTCCACCAGGAAAAAATCTGAAAAACTCAATAAGATCTCTGAGAGCTTCTTTTTCCCACCGGGAAAAACTCTGCGAAAATCCGCGTAATCTGCGGGACACCCACTTTCATCCAAAATACCTGAGAAATCACAAACTATGGCTTAGCGCGCTAATCGGAATCCACCTCGCCACATCAGCCATTTAAAATTGGGGATTATTTCAGTAAAAAGTTTCCGAAATTGCGTGCCTGTGATCAAGAAAAGAAATAAAATGCAAAGGGTTTTCATTGCCTTAGGGAGCAATCTCGGAAACAGAGAACTAAACCTGCAAACAGCAAAGCAACTTATCGAAACAAGGCTGGGGCCTATTTCAGCAAGCTCGGGCATCTACCGTACTGAGCCATGGGGCTATCAAGATCAGCCCGAATTTTACAACCAGGTTATTGAAATAGAGACCACACAAAGCCCCGAAGTTGCACTACGCGAACTCCTCCACATCGAAGAAGAGATGGGCAGAAAGAGAACCTTTAAAAATGCTTCGCGAATCATCGATTTGGATATTTTGTTTTTCTCCGATCTCATCATTCAACATTCGGATATAATTATACCTCATCCACGCATCAGTGAAAGACGGTTTGTACTGGAACCCTTGAATGAAATTGCACCGGAATTTGTTCATCCCATTTTACAAAAAACCATTCATCAATTATTAATGGAATGCCCGGATACAATGAAAGTTGAAATAGAGCAACCCAGCCAACCTTCTGTATTTAGTCACCATCAGGAGCCGGAAATATGAGATACAACTTTATCACCATCGAAGGGAACATAGGTGCAGGCAAAACGACACTATCGCAGTTGCTCAGCAAACATTTTAATGCCAAATTGATTCTGGAAGAATTTGCCGACAATCCTTTTCTGCCAAAGTTTTACAACAATCGGGAGCAGTACGCTTTTCCTTTAGAATTATTTTTTATGGCCGAGCGTTACAAGCAATTAAAAGACCTTCTTCAATCCAGAGATATCTTTCATGACGTGATTATATCTGACTATTTGTTTATAAAGTCGTTGCTCTTTGCCAGGGTTAATTTACAGGAGGATGAATACAATTTATACCACAAACTTTTCAACATCATCAACCCCCATCTGGTTAAACCCGATCTGCTGATTTACTTGCATGCGCCGATTAAAAAGCTAAAAGAGAATATCAAAAAAAGAAATCGTCCATACGAACAATCCATCGACCCGGATTATTTGTTCTCCATTCAGGAAACCTACATCCAATACATCAAACAACATCAGTTGAAAACCTTATTCATTGATGCTGAAAAGGCCGATTTCCTTGGCAACCCAAATCATCTGCAAGCGGTTATCGATGCACTTGATAAGGAATATGATTTCGGCCAGAATTATCTTCTACTACCTGATTAAAAGGATTTATATTACATACCCATCAGGCAATACTGCATTCTTCTTAATAACCACGATACCGTCCTTGATCGTATATAACTCCGTATCTGTATCCTGCAAATGCGCCCCACCCCTGATCTGAACATTATTGCCGATGCGGCAGTTTTTATCAATAATCGCATTTTCAATAAAGCAATCATTGCCGATCCCAATAAAAGGCTTTCCGCGATCTCTTGAATAGGCCATATCTTCAATGGTTTCATAATAATCAGCCCCCATTACATAGCATTTACGAATGGTGGTGTTACTTCCTATTCTGGTCCGGATGCCAACCACGCATTCCTGGAGTTCCGCAGCATTAATAATACAACCGTCACTCACTATGGCATTAATAAATTTAGTTGCACTTATTTTTGAAGGCGGGAGCATTCTGGCTCTTGAGTAAACCTTACTGTCATTATCAAATAAATTAAAAGGAGGCAGCTCTCTCGTCAGGGCCAGATTCGCTTCAAAGAATGAAGAAATATTTCCTATGTCCGTCCAGTAACCGCTGTACTGATAACTAAATACATTATGTTG
>JBIQMB010000516.1:0-3127 GCA_044463745.1 Chitinophagaceae bacterium
TTTTGCTGTTCCTCTTTCTGCACTGTCGCAGGTAAAAGATACCGCGGTGTGGGTAGAAGGTAATTACATCACGCTTCACGAAATCGTTGTTAATCAGAATCTGGATGTAGCGGCCTTTATCAAAAGAGTAAAGGAAGACACTACTTTTTACAAAGCCTTTAAAACGCTCCGCATTATTGGTTATACATCCATCAACGACATCAGGATGTTGGATAAAAAAGGAAATCTTATCGCATCCTTAAAAGGGAAAACCATTCAAAAGGTAAAAAATCATTGCCGCCGGATGGAGATAGAAGACCAAAAGACAACCGGCGACATGATGGATAAAAAGGGCAATTTTAATTACTATACGGCCTCCATGTATGCACAGTTATTTTTCACCAAAGGAACAATTTGCAACGAAACGAATAACGTGGGCAATGCAGACTTCAGAACGGAGGGATTAAGCGGCATTGAAAAACATAAAGCGCAGCTAAAAATGCTCTTCTTCAATCCGGGAAAAAGAATAAACGGCCTACCGCTGATCAGTAACAAAACAGCCATTTTTGATGAAAGTATGGCCAGGTATTACGACATGAAAATTTCTTATGAAGACTACGCCGGTACACCATCCTACGTGTTTTCAATAAGGGTGAAACCGGGCAAAGAATCCAATGTGGTGATTAATGAGATGACTACCTGGTTTGATGGATCAAGTTTCGATATACTCGCCAGAAACTATTCTCTATCTTACAAAGCAGGCGTGTACGATTTTGATGTAGATATGAAGGTAAAAATGACGCGCAAGAATGGTCTGATCATCCCGAGCGTAATTGCCTACAACGGCAATTGGAAAATAATGTTTAAGAAAAGAGAAAGGGGAATCTTTACAGCCACACTTTCCGATTTTATAACCTCGCCTCAATAAAGCAAAAAAGGCCGGCCTTCGCCAACCTTTCTTTTTTGATTTGAGTTTATGGTTAAAGTCTTTAATTTTTGCGACTGTGATTCAGGAAGTAATACGGATTGATACTTAAGGCAGCCACGTAATTTTTATTTTCATTGCCAAGGCAAACATTTAAAAATTCGTTTCCTTCACTGATCTGCGTCATTTGCATACGCGGTGTAACCTCAGGCAGGAGTTCGTGCAAAAGTCCGTTCCAGAAGGCTTCTGCCAATTGCTCCTTGGGATACCGATTTTCTGACCCGGGATAATACTCATTTAAGAAAAATTCCCTTGCGAAGAAATCGCTGGAAAGTGCTACTAATATTTCCTGATAAACGTGCTTGTTCATGGTGTTTTGGTTTTAGCTGTTATTCTCGTTTTCTGACTCCTTTTTTCGTAAGAAATAAAAGGCAGAATAGCATTTTATTATTAAATTATGCAGTTGATTATAAAACGCATTGCCTAAATTATTGTTGTGCCTTCCTCTCAAAAATTTTAAGCCGGATTCTATTTTGAAATAGATTTACTTTGCACCTTTTCATTAAACAGTACTAACATTCAACAGATAAAATGGATATTGGCAGGGGTAATGTTTGCGATTCTGTGGAGCTCCGCATCAACAGCCACTAAATTCGCATTACAATCAGCACAGCCTCTAATTATAGCTCAGGTACGGTTTGCCGTTGCAGGAATTTTAATGCTGATAGCGGCTCATCTGATTTATAAAAGACCGCTGCCGGAAAAAAAGTATTTTATTCCACTATCTGTTTATGCACTGCTCAACATTACCATCTATCTTGGCTGTTATGTCATTGCGATGAAATATGTAACAGCCGGCATTGGTGCCCTTGCTATTGCTACCAATCCTATTTACATAAGTTTCTTATCCGTTTTTTTACTTAAAAAAAAGCTCACCACACATGTGATTATCGCCTTGATTGCAGGTAGCTTCGGCGTCTTCTTTGCATCCCTCCCCTTGCTGAGCACGGCTCACGTGTCGGTCGGCGGCTTATTGCTTCTTCTATTCAGCATGTTTTCTTATTCGGCCGGCGCTATCTATTTTACGGCCAAAGATTGGGGCAAGATGAAGATATTAACCATAAATGGCTGGCAAACTTTTCTGGGTGGTTTGTTTCTGCTGCCTTTTACGGTTTTCACCTATCATTCAAGTGAAAATCATTATGATTTTTTGTTCTGGAGCAATACCCTTTGGCTCGCCATTGCCGTGTCTATTGCTGCGGTTCAGCTATGGCTGTGGTTATTAAAAATCAATGCCGTTAAGGCCGGGCTCTGGTTGTTTCTTTGTCCGGTTACGGGTTTGTTCATAGCAGCCTGGCTGATTCAGGAGCCCATCACCTATCACACCTATTTAGGATTAGGGGCCGTTGTATTCGGATTGGTATTGACCGAAAAATTTAAACGCAATGGCAGGTCGTTCAGGAAGTTGAAGGGAAAAAGCCCATCGGTTACTCATACTGATTACAGCCGCATCGAAAACTGACTTTTTAACATTGCTAACTGACAACAAGTTGCTAAAACTGCCAACAAGTAATAATATTTTCAATTGGCACAATTATTACGGTACATTCGCAACCAAAAAAATAAATTTAAAAACTTTTACAATTATGCCTAAAGTAAAATTCGAACTCTTTGATGACAGGGTTCTGGTGAAGCCAAGTGAGGCTGAAACAAAGACAGCAGGAGGTATCATCATACCTGACACTGCCAAGGAAAAACCTCAAAAAGGTACAGTAGTAGCAGTAGGAAAAGGTAAGTACGCCGAACAAACAGGCAACCTCATCCCGGTACCCGTAAAGGTGGGAGACGTTATCATGTACGGTAAGTACGGTGGTACAGACATCAGCATCGATGGAACGGATTATCTGATCATGCGTTCATCTGACATTCTTTTGAAGCTCAGCTAATACATTTAAACAAAAAAATTAAACAATAATACAATTATGGCTAAACAATTATTTTTTGATATTGAAGCCCGCAATAAAATGAAAAAAGGGGTGGATACTCTGGCAAATGCGGTGAAGGTAACCCTTGGTCCTAAAGGACGTAATGTGGTGATTGAGAAGAAGTTTGGTGCTCCTGCCGTGACGAAGGATGGCGTTTCGGTGGCTAAAGAAATCGAACTGGAAGATCCGATTGAAAACATGGGTGCCCAGATGGTGAAAGAAGTAGCAAGCAAAACAG
>JBIQMB010000517.1:0-3114 GCA_044463745.1 Chitinophagaceae bacterium
CCCGAGCGGCAGCAGGAGATCACATACTCATCCTTCAACCGTCCGCTTACGATTACCGAAGACGGTTATGCCGCGCAATTTACTTATGAAGCCGGAGGCGACAGAGTAAAGATGCAGGTAACGCAAAACGGAGCGCCGGTACTCACGCGCCATTATTTAGCAAACCAATATGAATTGGATGAGAAGCCCGGCAGCAGCAGGGAAAAACTTTATTTAGGTGGCGACTATTACAGTGCCGGCGCAGTGCTGGTAAGGGATAATGGCGGCGCCTGGCAGGTGTTTTATATTAACAGTGATTATCTGGGCAGCGTAACGCATATCGTCAACAGTGCCGGAAATGTGGTGACGGAATATAGCTATGATGCCTGGGGACGACTTCGAAATCCTGTCACACAAGCTGCTTATTCTATAGGTGCTCAGCCAGAATTATTCCTTGGCAGGGGCTACACAGGCCACGAACATTTGAACTGGTTTGGTCTCATCAACATGAATGCCCGCTTATATGACCCCGTTCATGGAAGGTTTTTGGCTCCTGACCCTTATGTGCAGGCTCCGGATTTTACGCAGAGTTTTAATAGGTATGGGTATGCGTTTAATAACCCCTTAGCATATAATGATCCGAGTGGTGAGGTCATATTCACAATTCTAGCTGCGATATTTGCACCACCGCTACTGCCCGCTGCGATCCAACTTGATATGTCATGGATGCAGGGGGGACTCACCGAAATGGCGAATGGTGGCAATTTTTGGACTGGTGCTGGCAAGGGGTTTGTTACAGGAGCTATTACCGCTGGGCTTTCGTTTTTAAATGTACCAGGAATAATACCAAATGGACTATTGCATGCGAGTAGCAATATACTAGCGAACGGAGTAACGAATATCATGTATGGACAAGACTTTTTTCAGGCATGGGGATTTCAGGCGGTAACAGGCTTTGCGGGCGGTGCTTACTCTGGTTATCAGTTGTCGAAGAAAAATGGCTTAAACTATTGGTATGGCAGCAAAGTTAAGTATGGTAGGAACCAATGGTCGTTTCTCACTTCGGAGAAGCCTTATGAGATTATACAATGGGATATAAAAAATGTGGGATCAAAAAATTTGAACGATTGTGTACCAACTTCTTATGCCGAAGCGAGTGATTTTTTAGGAGGAAAAACAACTTACGAAGAATTTAAGTCCGTTACGAACTATCAAGAGGGTGTTGGGGTTATGGCACCAAACAACCCAATTGGTTACGGTACGAATCTTTCTGAAAAGTTTACCGTTACAGCACTTTCTGACCCTATCGCCGTTCTCGGTGATCCAGAACAGATGTTGCAAATTAAAAATTCGGGTAAATTAATTCATGCAAATATGCCGTATAATGATATCAGGCATGCAGATAATTTACGTTCAATAAAATATTTCCGGTCAGGAAAAGTTGTGATGAACTTAAGAATCGGAAGCTATAAGCTATCTTCCGTAAACGGAAGATGGTGGTTCTATGTATTAAATGGAGTAAGGTAAACTATGGAGAAGATATATTTAATCATCTTGTTGAATTGTTTTTTCGTTCACAATTTGAGCGGTCAAACATTGGTTGAGCAAATTGAAAATGCTTACAGGAGCCTCGATTCCATGTCATATAATAAAGACGTAATATCATCGTACGAAAAATATTTATTGAAATCTAATAGGGAAGCTGAAGATTTGAGATTGGAACTCCGGAAAGCTTATCATCCGATGGATACTGTTCCAAGCCAACAAATGCTTGATAGCATTATGGCAAAATCAATCGTGCCGAAGTATAAGGAAAATTTATTAAAACAAAAAGTATGGGAGGAAATTTTCACTTCATTTGGGAAGGCAATTGCCAATGCTTATTTAAAGCTTGATGGTTCCATTCAGCGACAAAGCGTATACGACAGTATTATAAGAGAGTTTTCTGAGATTTCAATGGATAAAAGCTATACCGAATTTGTTTCATCCATGAAGTATGGGCGCATACATTATGTGCTAAACCTTCGAATCGATAGTTGTGATCAGTCAATTTGCTTGTTGCCAGAAACGGGCACATTACCATTTAATCTTTTTTCTTTTGGCAAGAACTACAAAGGTGGCTTTTATATTTATTTCACCGGCGGAGAATTCGGGGGGTATGATAACCATTATAGAACTTTTTCACGGCGACTTGGTATAAATGCGCAGAAAGTATTCAAAAAAATAATGCACAAACGACCGAAGTACTTATTGTATTGTGCTGAATTGGAGCAAATGAACACTATACTTTATATGCGAAATGATATGATATATGTGTACAGGATCGTTCAGATGGAAGAATATGAACTAGGGGACTATATGAACAAGTTTAAACCTGTTCCAGGCCGCTTTTAATTAATCCAAATCCTAAAGGATGAAGAAGATATGTCGTTTAGGCTGGTTCACGTGGAGAATATAAAATAGTCATAATAGGAGCCGGAGTAATGAAAGATGCATAAAATCAATTCGCAAAATGACTAATAAACAATAGAAATTGCAACTATGAAACTGGCACTTTTTTATATCTTATTGATGACGACATCGTATTCCTTAAGCGCTCAGCAGGTTTCCTATACTCCTCCTACAGGCGTGATTGAATCTTCCATGTTCATCACCTCAAAAAATGGCCAGGAAGCTCCCTTTTTTATAACTGCAAACCTGACCGAAGATATTACCGTCTTTATAGAACTGGTATTCTCAAATCAGGTGCTGCTGACGGAGCAGGTAGCTAACCTGAAAGCGGGGCTGTTTAAAAGTGCTCTTCAATCTATGGATAGCAATCGCTTTCAATACATCTATATCCGGCATCTTGCTGAAACGGCAGACTTAGCGCGAGAGATTAATAACAGTTACTTCAGCCGATTTCAGCAAAATCCGCAGGATAGTTTGCGCAGAGATTGCAAACTTTTCTCGCAAAAAGTTCCATTGGATCCTAATTATTATCAACCTTTGACCGGTGAACATTACAATTATCACCTTTCAAGCGGGCAGGGTGTCAAAAATGTCCCCACAATCCAAATTAATAATCACGGTACCATAATAAAGTATCGGTTCCCAGGTTATAGATAAGCATAAATTATGAAAGAAATAGTTTCC
>JBIQMB010000518.1:0-3113 GCA_044463745.1 Chitinophagaceae bacterium
GGGTGAAAATGGGATGCCAGATAGAGGTAGAGTAGATTCTCTGCAGGAACGCTACGGTGTCGGTTTATAAATTTAGGTGCCAGCTAAATAAAAGTATAGCCCTTTGATCATATAAGGATGTTTTTTTTAACCAACTACTTTCTCCTTGTAAATCCATTGTCTGTCCACTCCTCACTTCCGATCCCATGGTGGATAAAAAAGAGGCCTTCAGGGTCATATTTTTTCTTAATTTCCACCAGTTGGGAATAGTTTGATCCCCAGAAGGATTGTTGCCAGTTTTTTTCAAAATAGTTACTTTCAGAAATATAAGACGCTGGCTGAGGAACTATCTTATAAAGCGGTTCCATAGCGTTATCAATTTGTACTTTCCTTTTGATGCCCTCTTCCAGGTTTGGTTCATGCCCCTCAATGCCTGGCCAGACTTCTGGATGATCATCTGAACCTGCCACCAATGCTAAAGCGAAAGCATTCAGTACCGCTGGGTTCATAGCTGTCTTCTTTGCATCTTGCAATATTTTTTCTGGAGCGCCGGACAAGCCTTTGTTAAAGTGGAGTGATACACTCCAGGAGCGAGTTGCAGTAAACAAGGCATCCACCAATATATGAAGCCGGTCTTTTTCCAAAAGTTCTTTTTGTAACCATGTGGAGTGAAACCCATGAAGGAACCATCCCACCTGTTTTTGATCGCCGATCCATAAAAATGAAGCGGGATCTGCTTCTGGCCGCTTATCCGGAACTATTAAATCAGGGATGTTTTGCTTTAAGAATTCAATATCCCAAAAATGACGTGCTGGAAGAGCCTCTATCATAAGTGGCTGTTGCCATATCAACTCTGGGTTACGGGATACCCATTCCTGAAAGGGTTGCCAGATTTCTTTTGCTTCCTCTTTACCTAAATTTTGAAATACCATTTGAATGCCAATCGAGTTGTTGGGCCAAAAACTGATTTCTTCACCCCACTTTTCATTGTGAAGATTATTTGTATAAAATAGCATAATTTTTTCAATCAAGTCGCGAAAAGCTTCGTCAGAGGTGGCCTTTATTCTAGCAAAGACACCTCCGAAAAATTGTGGAAGGTCATGAGTCTTCAAGGTAACCCGAGTTACAATTCCGAAACTACTCCCCCCACCGCCTTTTATAGCCCAAAATAGATCAGGGTGCATAAATTCATTAACAACCAGAACATTTCCTTTTGCTGTTACAACTTCGGCTTCCAATAAACCTGCAGCGGCCAAGCCGTAATTTTTTGAGAAACTTCCAAATCCGCCACTCTGGATTAACCCGGCTACGCCCACCGAGGTACAGCCACCACCCTGAACGTAACGGCCAGTTTTCGTCGTGACTACATTATATACTTCCATCCACACCGCTCCGCAACCTACACTTACAGCTTGACGAGATATTATTTTACCATTACTTCCTTGAGGAACAAAATCATCATGGAGTTCAATTTTATTCATTTTTCTGGTCCATAGCAGCAGGGCGTCTTCGGAGGACGACCTGCCTTGATAACTGTGTCCGCCACCTTTCACTACTAATCGGAGGTTGTGATTGAGTGCAAACCTGATGCCTTTAACGATATCGTTAGTGCTTTCGGCTTCGATGGCATATGTACTGGGTACAGATGACCAGGCATTCAGCCAACCCGAAGTTTGTGATAAAGCAGGTTGATTGCTGATATAAAAAGGGTTCTTCAATTTCTGAAAGAGATCTTTACACAAATTACTTTTAGAATTTGTTTTACAAGCAGTCAACGGGGATTCCAGTTTAGTCAATTGACCGTCGAGATCTCTCCTCAATCTTCCCCATACACTTTCAGATGGCCATTCAGGATCGCCTGGCCGTACTCGTTTAGTCGGTTTTCTATTTTCAAAAGGGAAAAGGTTAATTACCCTATTTAATTTACTTTGAAATAACGGGACTACGGCAATTTTCTTGATAAATTCTTTTCTTTTCATCTTATTATTTAGTTTATGAATTCAGATGACGGTTAATCTTAAAACGTACGGTGACTATTCGGTCTGATTTAAAGGGCATTAATTTCTCTACATCATTATCCCAATCAAATTAGCCTGATGGTACTTACATATTTTTTTGATGTCGTTTTTGAAATAGCTCTTCCGGTTAATCCTATGAGTCAACCAATTATTTTGGTGTTTCTATATAGTATGGGGTAAATTTTAAGGGATGACAGGAGCAGGTATATGCCACGAGCGTCACGAAAGAAAATCCCCGAATTTATATTCTATCTCAGAAGCATGCCGGAATTAGCAAACGACTATTAATAGAGTTGCTAATTGTAGCGCCCAAATAGAGTACAACAGTGTAAAAGTAATTAATAAGGTGATATAATCTAAAATAATCTTTGAACCAAAATATAAAAATGCAAAATACTTTCTCGTACCTTATATTTTTTGGGTATGCTATATAGAGCAGTTCTGTTTCTCTATAAATATAATTGCCATCTCGCATTCTTATCCTGAAAAAGAAGGCGGTGGTTTGGTTATGTTTTTATAAAGTATGTTTGCCATCACGCTGTCTTGTCCTGCGGACGAAAACAGGTGATTTAGATTATGAACCAGGAAGTAACAAACTTTTTAAACGAACAACATCACCCACTCAGGAACGAAATAGAGCTATTGCGAAAATGCATTTTATCGGCAAACGATAATTTGGTTGAGAATATCAAATGGAATGGGCCGAATTATTCTTACCACGGCGAAGACCGGATTACCATGAAGATTTTTTCGGCTAAAAAGATCCAACTAATATTTCACCGGGGAGCAAAAAAGAAAACACAGCCGACAGGTAAGCTGATATCCGATAATTCCGGACTTTTGGTTTGGAAGGAAAACGACAGAGCCATAGCTACGTTTGAAACGGTGTTAGAAATCGAAACTCATGTTGCAATACTTACGAATATAATAGTCCGATGGATCACTGCTACGAAGTGAAATCATTGTAGATTTACTTCCGTATTTGAAGAAATATGTAAATCTCAAACAAAACATTTCCCCTCATTTATAAAATAACAAAAGTACACCCGGTGGATAACCCTATTGTGGCACTAACTGATCTTCAAGCTGGAAGCGTAGTGAAGTATAGAGACGAGG
>JBIQMB010000519.1:0-3107 GCA_044463745.1 Chitinophagaceae bacterium
CTCTGAACTGACAAACTTCAAAAAAAACCTTAGGTTTGAATATCTTCTTTGTGAACCCTCGTGTCTTCGGGCCTTTGTGGCAAAATAAAAAATCTAAAAATAAATTTATAGCGGCTTTCAAATCCGGTTACAAACCGGTAATATCAATTAATTCAAGTGGCCCAACTTTGTTGGAACACCTGAACCAGAAGATGATGATATTCAAATAAAACCTATGAGGTTCAATCGAGATCTCTGAACTGACAAACTTCAAAAAAAACCTTAGGTTTGAATATCTTCTTTGTGAAGCCTCGTGTCTTTGGGCCTTTGTGGCAAAACAAAAAAAACAAAACCACCTGCTCACCCGAGTATTCCGAGAAAGTAGATTTATAACCTTATGTTTGCCAGCAAAATTTTACGGTTATGAGGATTTATCATTCGGTAAAAAAGGCAACAAATCCCTTGCTCATTGCAGTCCTTCTTATTTTCTTTTCATCCTGCAATTCTGAACAATCCAATTCAAATACAGATGAACCCACCATAGCAACGACCGCCATCACACTACAGGAGCGATCAACCGATGAAGATGTAACCGAAACCAACTTCATTTTTAAAAACCAATTGTGCTATCAATTCGCCGATGAACTGGGCAACAAAGGTGAATATGAAATCATGTATCAACCTACAACCGGAATGATGTTCGTGGCCACAGCAGACAATATTCCGATGATCGATGGCGTACTTATTTATCCGGATGCTACCTATAAAATTTTGGGACAAAATGAAATGGGCAAAAAAGTGAGCATGACTTACAAAAACGGAAAGGATTTAGTAGTAGAATTAAAAGATGAACCGGGTGTAAGTTATCCTAAAGATCATCCATATACCACCTACACCCTACACGAAGGGAATGGTCTTATTTTCAGAGATGGCGTCAAGGGCGCCCAGGAATTTATCAAGAGCCAAATTTACACAGTCACGTACGATCGCACATCCGACTACATGACGCTTCACCTCACCGATGCGTATCCGAAACTGAATGCACGGCTACTTTACGGACTGGCAAATGTGCCTGGTGATATAGGCGAATTCTTTAAACGCTACCGTGAATTATGGAACATATCCTCTGCGCAATGGCCAACCTACATCGGTGGAAAAGATTACACAGAGGAGATGACCTGTTTTGGAGCGACAGACTATCATGTGGATCCGGCTTTATACACAGAGCAGGAAATCATCAGATAACATTGTCGGACTATAAAAATTCTTATCCCTTCAACATTCTTTCAATAAAGAAGCCGCCCTCTCGTCTAAGATTTACAAAATAAATATCCGGGAATGGGCTGTCTGTGGTTCAAAGGCCTCTCTCATTCTGAATGGCTTATACCCAGCCGCTTCAATACCTTACCGTTTGGCCTCTGTGAGTTATACCAAAATAAGATATATGAGGTAAACTAAATTTTCAAACATAATATCCGACATTTATCTTTATCTTTCTCCGGCTTATCAAAAAACTGACTGGACCAACTTTTTATCACATTCAACCTTATTGGAGTTTACCAAAACAAACATGAAAATTGTTTTAATTTTTATCGTCGCTTTTACGATTAGTCACTCCTCCTTCTGTCAATCTTTCGACCATGCCCGCCTACAGGCAGGGATAGAACTTTACAATAAGGGGCAGTACGATTCTGCGATAGCCCTCCTGTTGGAACTAAAGCCCAAAGCCGCTGAAGCAAAGGACTCCACCGCCATGCAATCTATTTATACTAACTTGGGGAACGCCTACTCTGTGCTGGGAAAGATGGAAATTTCTCTTGGGTATTACCAGAAAGCCATGGATGTTGCTTCCCAATGGAAAGACTTATCGGGCCTGGCAAAAATCACCAATAATATCGGTGCCAGTTATTCTGATTTGAAAGATTTCCCCAAGGCGTTGGAGTACTTTGAAGAATCCGAAAAAATTGCAGAAGAAATAGGAGATGAAGAAACAATTGCCGATTGTGCCAATGGAAAAGCGGTAATATATGAACAACAAAATCGATTTCAGGAGGCGTTAAATTTATATCAGAAAGCATTGCGGATTTACCAAAAATATAATGCGGAAGAAAGGATGGCACTGGCTTACAATAACATCGGCATTGTTTACAAGCAGACGAATAACCTGGATCAGACTGCATATTATTATGGAAAGGCACTGGACATGTCGCAAAAGATAGGAGCTGAATATATTACTACTGCTCTGCACGCTAATCTGGCGAACGTGTATCTGCAACAGAAACAATATCAAAAGGCGATTGAGTCCAATTATCTGGCCATGCAAAAAGCACGCGAAATCGGCGCGCGATCCATTTCTACCGAGGTTTACGGAAACCTGATGGAGGTACATGCTGCTAAAAAGGATTATAAGAAAGCGTATGAATTTGCACGATTGTACAAAGAATCCAACGACAGTTTGATTAACATAGAACGCTCATCACAAATGGCCGAAATGAAGGCCAGGTACGACACAGAGAAGAAAGAAGCAGAAAATATAGCGCTTAAAAACAAGGATGAAATCAGATCACTGCAAATGCATGAACAATCGTTGAAACTACAAAACCGAACCTTTATGCTCGTAGGCAGTATGCTGGCCCTGATCGTTTTTGCGCTTGTAGCATGGTTGTTTTATTCACGCCAAAAATCAAAAGAAAAAATAAAAAGGGAAACCGCCATACGAGACACAGAAGAACTGGAACGCAGAAGAATATCCAAAGATTTACATGATGACCTGGGCTCCGGACTGGCTAAAATCAAACTCTTGTCGGAACTTACTTTAAGAAGAACAACCGACACGGACATTAAAAAAAATATTGCTACCCTTTCAGAAACCGCAACCAACATTGGCGTAAACCTGAAAGACATGGTATGGGCTCTCAGGCATGAGAACGCAACGCTTGATAAACTGATAGCAAAAATCAGAGAAAGCTCCGGCGAATATTTTGAAGACCTCGCCATTCATTTACACTTCATTGCTCCGGAGAATATAGCGTCCACGCCGGTTTCGCGCGAAACAAACAGTAACCTTCTGTTTATCATCAAAGAATGTTTTCAAAACATTGCAAAACATTCACAGGCCAAAAATGTTT
>JBIQMB010000520.1:0-3104 GCA_044463745.1 Chitinophagaceae bacterium
GATAGAGAAACACAAAGATCAATATCGACAGGAATGATGGATTCTGCAGCAGCCCGGCCACGTCGGTATTGGCTATGCGAGGTATCTACCAGCGATTGCCTCGAAGTAAATGAATGGATGATGTTAATCATGGCCGATTCTATGCCGATGGAATTAAGCAGATACAGAACATGGGTGCTGCAATTGGTCATACAGCCGCCTGGTGAAAGTATATCCAATTCGCCTATTTTTCCATTTTGATTAAAACCAAAGACTTTAAGCGGAATATCTTCCTTACCTGTGGTGGATAACAAAACCCGTGTGGCTCCGGCATTCAGATGGCCTGCTACGGATGCGCGATCCAGAAATTTACCGCTGCATTCAAGCACCACATCCACATCCAGATCTTTCCATGGAAGTCTGGTAGGCGAAGGTTCTGTAAAAACCTTTACATTTTTATCTTCAATATCCCACGAGCCGTTTTTAAAATGAACATCCTTTTGAAAGGTTCCATAAACCGAATCATACTTCAATAGGTATGTCAGGTTTTCGGGTGGCATAATATCGTTTACGGCTACTATTTCATGCTCACCCGCTGTCCATAACCGGCGAAAAAGCAACCGGCCAATGCGGCCCATGCCATTGATAGCTATTCTCATTTGTTTCTATTTGTTTCGATGGCGCATATCTTGTTTGTAAAACATAGCGCCGGGTATAATTTTGTTTCACAAAGACCAGAACGTCTTGTGGCCTGGCTTGTGCCTTCTACGTTAAATGGCGTGCTTCTGTTCAATACTGTTCTTTTTCATTAGGAAAATCTCCGGTTTTAATATCGTTGATATAGGACTTTACAGCCTGGTCAACCTGCTCTGCCATATTCAGATAAACCCTCAAAAACCTTGGTGTAAACTCTCTGTTTATTCCCAACATATCATGCATAACCAATACCTGACCATCACATCCGTTTCCTGCACCAATGCCAATGGTTGGTATACGAAGACTTTCGGAAACCTGCCTGGCCAGCGCTGCGGGAATCTTTTCCAGCACCACCGCAAAGCATCCGGACTCCTGAAGTATTAATGCATCTCTTTTAAGTTTTTCTGCTTCAGCTTCCTCTTTTGCACGAACGGTATAGGTGCCAAATTTGTAAATGGATTGTGGCGTAAGGCCCAGATGCCCCATCACCGGAACACCCGCGCCGGTTATTCTTATTATAGATTCGGCAACTTCTTCTCCACCTTCTAATTTGATAGCATGCGCACCCGACTCTTTCATAATGCGAATCGAGCTTTTTAACGCCTCTGTACTGTTTCCCTGGTAACTACCGAAGGGCAGATCCACCACTACCAGAGCGCGTTGAGCACCCCTTACCACCGAAGACGCATGGTAGATCATCTGGTCGAGTGTAATAGGCAGGGTGGTCTCGTGGCCTGCCATTACATTGCTGGCGCTGTCTCCCACTAATAAAACTTCTATTCCGGCCTGATCCAATAACTTAGCAAATGAAAAATCGTAAGCGGTAAGCATTGCAATTTTTTCGCCTGCGTCTTTCATTTTTTGAATGGTGTTTGTTGTAACGCGTTTTATTTCTTTATTGACAGACATGGGGATATTTCAGAAAAAATTGAACGCAAAGATAAATAATGTACACCCAGTTGGGGTAAGAAAATTTAATGAACATGAAAATAGGAAACCTATCAAGTAATTAGATGAGGGATTAAATACGGGCTTCAAGATTTTTTTCTATGAGAGCCAGTATATCTTTCGACTTGAATGGCTTTTCTATAAAATCATCTGCCCCGGCTTCAAGGGCTAATTCCTCCACGGATGGGCTTGCTGAAAATACAATAACGGGCGTTTCCGTTCCGCTTTCTCTTGATTTTAAAAACCGACAAAACTCCAGGCCGTCTTTACCGTTTAAATGGCGGTCAACGATGAAAATGTCAGGTTCCTCAAAGTTTTTGTTTAGCAATGGTGTTGTGTCGTTGAAGGTCGTCACTTCATATCCGGCTCTCTCGAAAATTATTTTAAAAATCTCGAGGATGCTGAGATCGTCATCTATTAAAATGATTGACTTCATATTTAGCGAGTTAAAGATCCAAACTGTGCACCCAATGCCACAAATAATGCACCATCTTTTCGCTACCGCATATCGATGTATTATTCGCCCTTTAAATCGTTATGCGATTTTGGGGTAAGAGGCAAGGTAAAAGAAAAAACCGATCCTTCGCCAGGTTTACTTTCTGCCCATATCCTTCCTCCATGGCCCTGAACTATATTTTTTGAAATGTATAAGCCAAGCCCCAGACCGGGGAAGGTTGTGCCTTTCACGTTTTCAGCCCTGGAGAATCTTGAAAAAAGCTTTTTCAACCCTTCATCAGATATTCCTATTCCCTGATCACTTATGTTAAACATTACTTCGTCACTATCCTTCTCGCATCTTATTTTAATTTCGCCTCCCTCGGGCGAATACTTTATGGCATTTGAAATAAGATTGGTCATTACCTGACCTATAGCCTCGTAATTGGCAGTAACCATTATTTCATCATCACATTCAAGTGACATTTGGTGCAGATGTGATACCTGCTGTTGATTCTGGATAATTTCACTCAATAGGCCTGTAACATTGAAGCTGGATAAATTTCCTGCTATTTTTCCTTCTTTAATTCTTGAAGTGTTCAATAGTGCTCGGATCAAACCTATCAGTCGATCTACCTGGTTATCCAACTTTTTAATAAGTTCTGCTCCCGATGTATTATTTGACTCCTTCAACATTTCCAGGAGCACTTCAGTGTAAGCCTTGATGCTGGTGACCGGTGTCTTTAATTCGTGGCTCGCAATGCTGATAAAATCATCCTTTTGTTGCTCCTCTATTTTTTTCTCTGTTAAATCATGAACTACCTTTACAAATCCCTGCAGCTCAGGATTATAAATAGGCCACATGGCACCACTAACAAAAATAGCTGAGCCATCTTTGCGTTTATGCCACCGTTCATCAGCGGCGCTGCCTTTTTCTTTAGCAGTCTGCATTTCTCTTGAAGGCACCTTGTTTGCGATATCTTCTTCTGAAAAAATAATTCGTCCAGGATTTCCCAATGCTTCTTTAGCTGTATGTCCAAAAATCT
>JBIQMB010000521.1:0-3102 GCA_044463745.1 Chitinophagaceae bacterium
GGCTGGTTTGTCTGGTTCAAGTGTTCCAAAAAAGTTGGGCCACTTGAATCCATTAAAAGTACCGGTTTGTAACCGGATATCCTTACTGGCGCTACTGGCGCAGATCTCCCGACCTGTGACTAATCGTTTCTAAAAGCAATAATAAATACCGACTTTGCAGCGGCCTTTGTATGGGGCTTTTTTCTCGCGCCAAGGAAATGCTTTCACGTAAAGAACGCAGTGACCGCAAAGGGATTTTTCTGGCGAAAAATGAAGTGCTGGGTTGCCAAATTTTATTCGGCTGGTTCAAGTGTTTCAACAAAGTTGGGTCACTTGAATCCCTCTACTGGCGCAGGTCTCCCGACCCTGCGACTAACCGTTACTTTTTTCTTCGCAGTGTCTCTTATAAGGACGCTGCGTGATTATACGCATCCACATTTAGTACCGTTATTTTCTTTCCTCGTCAGGAGAATGAACTGGAAACGCAGCGTCCCGTGCCGGAGACACTGCGAAGATGTAATTACCGGTCTTGCGCTTGCTCAATCGCAATGCAACCCACTTAGCGTGAAGGCCAGATACTCCTGTTTGAGCAATACAACCTTACCGAAATTTATTTCGCCGCCGAGATTCTTACTTTTTTGTTTTTTATTTTCTGCACGTGACCTTTGCCTAGAAGCGCATTCATCTTCGATCGGCGAATGGCTGCGAAGGAATAAAAATCCTTTACGTCAATGATGCCGGTGTCTTCTCTTTTCAGGCCTCCTGCCTGCATCAGAAAGCCCGCGATATCCATCTTATTCACCTTGTTCTTTTTTCCCGCCGAGATATAAAGCGTGCTCCATTCCGTTTTGTCAGGCACGGGTCGGTCTGGTAATAGCTGAAACTCCGGTGTATCTGCCGGAATGTAATTCGGCTTTTCACTGGTGGTGGAAATCATAAGGATTGCATCACCCGATGCCTCCATCCTTGCAGTACGGCCATTCCGGTGTTTAAAAATGGTTTCTGTTTCAGGTAGATCGAAATGAATAATATATCGCACATAGGCTACGTCCATACCACGACTGGCCAGATCAGTAGTTACAAGAAAAAGACTGGTGCCGTTTTTGAATTTGGCAATGGCCGTTTCGCGCTCTTCTTGTTCTAATGAACCGTGATACGACACATTGTAAATCCCTTTTTCTGTCATAAAAGTGCTAAGCTCTGCTACCGTCTCTTTCTGATTTACGAAAATAATCGTACGGCGATTACCAATGGTACACAGTGCATTCAATAATTTTTCAAACTTGTCTTCGCGGGTTTCAAAATGAAGCAGATTCATTGCTATCGCAGGTAAATGTGAGCCTTCGAAGTTGAGATGAACAACATTTGATGTGTCCATGAAAGAAGGTAATTCAGCCACAGGAGTAGCCGATATCAAAATCTTCCTCTTCAGATTTATCAATGAAGAATAGATAAATTTCATCTCTTCCAGAAAGCCCATTTCCAGACTTTTATCGTATTCATCCAGGATGAGCAAGGAGATGGTTTCTACTTTGATGTTTTCTCTGCGGATATGATCTCCTATTCGTCCCGGTGTGCCTATAATTACGGCCGGCGCTTCAAGCAGATTGTTTTCTTCGATTTCCCGCTTATGTCCACCGTAGCATGTGGTGACCTTATAACCCGTCTTCAAAGATTGAAACACACTGGTAACCTGCAAAGCAAGTTCGCGGGTGGGCGTCACGATCAATGCAAAAGTTCCTGTTGTGGTTGCCGGCATATTTTTTAACATCATGCCCAGAAAAGCAATGGTTTTTCCCGAGCCGGTGGGTGCAGATAAAACGACATCCTTTTCTTTATCAGCAGCTTGCAAAGCAGCCTCCTGCATTTCAGTTAATTCTTCAATCCCTGATTGGGCAATGATTTTTCTGACATCATCCGTATTCCGTTCCATTTGCCAAAATTAGGGATAGAAATTTGTGATTCTCTTTGTCCTGTGTTTTTTTAACTTTGCGCGTTTTTTGCGTAAAAAGATGATTGCATGGAGAGTAAGAAGAAAAGAGTTTTGACAATTTTCACGTTGGGTTTATTGTCGGCGATTGGTCCGTTTTCGATAGACATGTACTTACCGGGATTTCCTGATATGGCTGCCAGTTTGAATACCACTATTTCGCGGGTTACCTTAAGTATTTCAAGTTTTTTTATTGGTATTTCTGTTGGTCAGTTGATTTACGGACCGCTGCTTGATCGTTTCGGAAGAAAGATTCCGTTATACATCGGATTGACAATCTATTTTGCATCTTCAGTTTATTGCGTTTTTGTGAATGATGTGGATTCTCTCATTGCTATTCGTTTTGTGCAGGCGCTGGGTAGTTGCTCCGGCATGGTCGCAGCCAGAGCATTGGTACGTGATCTGTTTCCTGTAAATGAAAATGCAAAAGTGTTTTCGCTGCTCATGCTGGTTATTGCCGTTTCACCGATCATTGCGCCAACCCTGGGAGGTCAAATTACATCAGCATTTGGCTGGCACGGGATTTTTATTTCGTTGGCTGTCATTTCATTGCTGACCTTACTGGCCGTTTTATTTTGGCTTCCCGATGGCCGACCGGGCGATCCGGATCTTTCGCTAAAACCTGGCCCCATTACCAAAGGATTTATTACCGTAGCCAAAGTTCCAAAATTTTTCACCTACGCATTGGCTGGTGCCCTGGCTTCTTCAGGTTTGTACTCCTATATCGCAGGTTCGCCTCATGTTTTTATGGAACTCTATCAGGTTACCGATAAACAATATGGCTGGATATTTGGAATCATTGCTATGGGGCTTGTATTGGCAAGCCAGATGAACACGCTGTTGCTAAGGAAATTTACAAGTGAAAAGATAACGCTTGTTGCACTTTGTTGTCAGGTCATTACCGGACTTGCCCTGGTGGTTATGACATCTTTTCAATGGATTGATCTTTATTCCATGATTGTTTTCATTTGGATATATCTGGCCACACAGGGCTTGATTTTTCCGAATACTTCTGCCCTGGCTCTTTCTCCTTTCACTAAGAATGCAGGAGCTGCATCTGCATTGATGGGGGCGGTTCAGTTAGGAATCGGTGCATTGGCCACAGCTTTGGTGAGTGCATTAAATAATAAAAC
>JBIQMB010000522.1:0-3097 GCA_044463745.1 Chitinophagaceae bacterium
AAATTACTTTTAGCCACCAAAACAGTGTCGGCTGCAAGGATAAAAGAAGCGCTTGCTGCCGGTGAGTTTCTGATCGGAGAAAATAAGGTACAGGAATTAAAAGAAAAATTTGATGACCTGAAAGATGTTCCGCATGAATCGCATTTTATCGGTCATCTTCAGTCCAATAAGGTTAAGGAGGTGCTCAGATATGTTCATTGCATTCAATCTGTGGATCGAATATCGCTGGCAGAAAAACTGCAAAAAAGACTGGAATTTGAAGATCGGACGATTGATATATTTATCCAGGTCAATACTTCATTTGAAGAAAGTAAATTTGGTTTAGATCCTGCAAGTGCTCTGGCTTTTGCAAATGAAATTAAAGGCATGGATCGCATGCACATCAAGGGGTTGATGACGATCGGTTTATTTTCAGCCGAAGATGAAAAGGTTCGTAGATGTTTCCGGCTGCTAAGAGATATTCAACACCAGATGCTTGATGCCGGTTTTGCCACGCATGAATTATCAATGGGTATGAGCGGCGACCTGGAAATAGCAATTGAAGAAGGCGCCACAATCATCCGCGTAGGAACAGCGATTTTTGGCAAACGACAATATCCTGACAGTTATTACTGGAATGAATCAGGAAGGTGATTTTGCTGCCAGATGTTGACTTTTATAAATTCATGACCTGAAAGATAGGTGACTAAAAACGCTTAAACCTTTCAAAACCTGCTTTCTCCAATGTTTCACGATCGTCAGGATGGGCGATATCAATCAGGGCTTTTGCTCTTTGTCTCATGTTTTTTCCGTACAGATAAGCAATGCCATATTCAGTAACGATATAGTGTGCATGGCCACGTGTTGTTACCACACCGGCACCGGGATTGAGCATAGGTGCGATCCGGGGAACGCCTTTGTTGGTACGTGAAGGAATGGCTATAATTGGTTTTCCTCCTTCACTGATTGCAGCTCCTCTCATAAAATCCATTTGACCGCCTATACCTGAATATTGATAGGTGCCAATGGAGTCAGAACAAATTTGTCCGGTAAGGTCTATTTCAATGGCGCTGTTTATGGCCACCATTTTATTAATCCGCCGTATCAGGTGCGGGTCGTTTACAAAACTGATATCCAGAAAATGGAAGGAAGGATTGTCATTTACAAAATCATATAATTTGCGAGTGCCCAAAGCAAAGGAGGTGACGGCGATGTTTGGCCGGATGTTTTTATATTTATTGGTGATGACACCTTTTTCGATCAAATCAATCACGCCATCGGAGCACATCTCTGTATGAATGCCCAAATCCTTATGCGATGAAAGTGATTTGAGGACGGCATTGGGGATAGAACCGATACCCATTTGTAAGGTGCTTTTATCTTCTATGAGAGATGCTACATGTTGTCCGATTTTCATTTCGGTGTCGCTGATTTTACTGAAGTCGGCTTCATGAAGCGGATCATTGGATTCAACCATCGCATAAAACTTGCTGCAATGAATCATGCCATCGCCAAGTGTACGGGGTACATTCGGATTGACCTGCGCAATGATGTGGCGGGCTGTATCCACAGCACTCCGTGCAATATCTACGGATAAACCAAGGGAGCAAAATCCGTGTGCATCCGGCGGGGATACCTGCACAATGGCTACGTCGATGGGTAAAATATTCCTTTTAAAAAGCGTAGGTATTTCACTTAAGAAAACGGGGATGTAATCTGCGTATCCATCATTTACAAGTTGCCTCACAGCCTGCGATACAAAGAGAGAATTTATTTTAAAACTTTCTGCGAGTTCCTTTTTTGCGATGGCCACATCTCCATACAAGGTTATCGAAACCACTTCTACATCCCGAAGTCTGTCTGCTTGTTTTGCCAATTCATTAATGAGGAGGGTAGGGGTTTGTGCGCTTCCCTGGATAAAAACCCTATTTCCGGTTTGGATAATTTCAAGGGCTTGCTCAGGACTCTTATAGTTCATGCTTTCATTCTTTTGTTGTGCCGCAAAAATAACAAACAACGATTCAGTAGAGAAATGGTTGTGGTATGTTTTACCTTAATGGTAACACGCGGGTTCCTTAGTGGAGTAATGATTTTCAAAGGGTTATTGTCTCTCTATAAGATGTTACTTCAAGCAACGAACGACAAAGGCATTTGCAATTTTTGTCATTAAGTTCGTGGATTTTCGTTCAACCCGTGCCCGGATTGTTGTGACTCTCTTTTTGTATCCAGCGGTTTCACCGGATGTTGAGGATAATCAAGTACTTTGTTTATTTCTGGCAAAAATAGATAGCGTTATGGCATCCCTGAATCTGTCGGAAAAAGGTCTCCCGCAGATACCGCAGATTTGCGCAGAGGTTGCTTTTGCTTCGCAAAAACAACGGAAAAAGCAAGAGCTGTTAGCGAATCACCTGTCCGCTTTTATCATTTAATTGAGTTCGTTTACTAATGATGCAAAAATCATTTTCGTCATTGTTACCTTCATAACATCCTAAAAAAAAATGGGGCTAAAGCCACAACTACTGAGGCTTTTAGGCCGTCGGTTAAAACCGACGGCAATAGATTTCTTCCAGTTTTAAGCAGTCATTCCTCCGTTTATTTTTTGCCAAAAAGGATAGCATAATGACGACTGGGTCAAATTAAATCGATATGCGTTATTGGTATAATAAGGTCGTCCCTACGGGACTGAATAACTCTCTTGAATTCATTTCTACCAAAAGGTCGTGCCGCTGGCACTTAAACCCGATCCTGTTTTCCGTCATTGGTATTGAGCTGTATCAATGCTAAATTCATTTACGCTGCCAGTCCCGAATGTCATTCCGACCGAACATTAACGATACTAAATTCATTTACAATGCCAAAGTGAGTGGAGGAATTCGCCTCGGCGAACATGTCTCCTTGCTACAATAGGGTCTGCCTGCTACTTCAAGTGCCATTCACTATCCTCAAGGAGATTTCTCGATTCGCCTTATTCATCCTACATGCAGTTTGGCACTCTTCGGGCATCGCTCGAAATGAAGGAAACCGGGGAAGTTAGGAATTCACCCTATAACCTTAACGTCATTCCGTTTTCTATGACAAATTCAATTCTTTTTTGTTAATTATTTTATGCGTTATACAC
>JBIQMB010000523.1:0-3085 GCA_044463745.1 Chitinophagaceae bacterium
CAATACGCCTGTGGGCCGTTTCAGGCTGGTGGCGATACTTGAAGGTATTTCATACCTTTTTCTTCTTTTTATTGCCATGCCTCTGAAGTATTTTTATGATTCGCCTGCATCAGTTACTTATACAGGATGGATTCACGGCCTTCTTTTTATGCTTTACATTTTAACTCTCATCGCAGCAAAGTCCGATTGTGGTTGGAGGTTCAAAAGAACATTTTGGTTGTTTCTTGCTTCGCTTATCCCCTTTGCTACATTTATTGTGGATAGAAATCTGCATCGCGAAGAGAAATTAAAATTACAAGCTGAATAAATCTGCTTTCCTTTTGTATTTTATTTCATGAGATTGTACCCTTCATACATTGGGTACTCTAATTTTTCTTGCGCATTTTTTTTTAACTTAGAAATGATGTAACGCATGAATTTTATAGATACAAAAAATGGAGCTGAATATAACCAGCTCCATATTCCAGCGGCTTTTCAATCTTAGGATATAAATTTATAGCGAATCATAGGCCATTACTGAGTCCGGCCCTTTGCTAATCAAAATTTTTTCGAGCTATAACAGGTTTATTGGGGGTTCTTTCAGCTCGTAATTTTTTAAAGGTATTAAAGAAATATAAAATACCCAAATAATAAATTTGCATTATATGGAATTATTCCTCGCAAAAATAACCATGAATGATTTTTTATATTGGCCCATTTACCCATCGGTCTGTGATACACGGTAGATATACGAGGTGTGCGGTTGTTAGAAAGGATAGTCGATGCCAATGGTAGCATTGAAATTCTGGTATCTCCAAATTCTGTTTTCCACCGCAGAGTTAAATAAATTTTTGAAATTGATGTTCGGTATCTGCCACCCTGCATTTTCTGTCCATAGATCCGGACGCTTGAATCTGAATGCAACATCCAGCCTCACCAAAAAATAACTAAAATCGAACCGGAACCCTACACCGGAAGAAACACCCAGTTGTTTGTACAAGTTTTTGAAATGAAATTGGGTAGTGTCAGCGCCACCATCAGGCTTGGTATTTTTGAAGTTCCAGATGTTACCTACATCTGCAAACCAGGCCATTTTAAACATTAACTCATTAGAGAAAAGGGGCGCCACATCAAATCGGTATTCGATATTTCCTTCAATCTGAATATCGCCCGTTCTATCGTTAAACCTGCTCGCTTTAATGGTATATGGTGCCAGTTTTTGGCCGCCCACACCAATGCCCTGCACCGGCCAGCCTCTCATACTGTTGGGTCCACCACCAAAATATTGTTTAAAAAATGGAAGCGTGGTATCGCTTTTACTAATGGGTATCCCTATGCCAACAAATCCTCTGAATGCCCATGCTGACTTAGGGTGATCGATTGTGTGAACCAGCTCCACGTCTGCTTTCACAAACTCTTTCAGATACCGGTTAAAGAAATTTCCGGTTTGCTGGGTGCGGCTTCCCTGTTTAAGGTAACCCCACAAAAGGCCTGACTCTTCTACGTTAAATGTAAACTTATTGATCGCATTGGGATTGCGAAAACCGGGTCTCACTACAGAATAGGAAACGCTTGTTCCCATTACCAACGCCGTGTTAAATGAATACCTTAAGTATGGAAATTCAAGTAAGGTGCTGTCAAATTTGGCGCTTCTGTTATACAATCTTCTAAAATCAAAGTTGATTAATTTAAAACTCCAGAGTCGGTTTTGTGATTTGGAAAAATTAAAACCATAACTTGAGTTGATGATGTTCTGATTAAAAAAATCAATCCGGTTTATAAAAGAAATATTGGTATTCAGAAATGTCTGATTGGTAATCCATTTTTCATTATTAAATGCGCTGAAAGGAAAAATAAATTTTGGGAAAATGAAGCTGTTATTAAAACCTACTTCCCGACTGTTTATGAATGTGCCACCGGAGTTTCTTCTGGTGGTGTTAAATTCGGCTCCTGCTTTAATGGAGTTGGTCATTCGTATGGCCGATCGCGCAAGGTTCCTATCGGTTAAAGACAGGTTGGCCGATATGCCAAAAAGATTACCGGTAGAAACGCGGGCGAGGTTCGAGGTATTGCTGTTAGCACTATAACTTAGTTCGATGTTGCCTTGAAAAGCAAACTTTTTCAGAGGAATGAGTTTGATGATAACGTCGAGCGTATTGGTATCTTTCGTTTCCTGAATATCGATAGAGGGGCTTTCCCACACACCCAATTTATAGAGTTCATTTATTGTTTTATAATAATCGTCCTGGCGGAAAACCTTTCCCTTCGTAAAGAGGATGTTATCCCGAAACAAACTGTTTTTAAACTTATTTGTATGGTATTTAAGAGTATAACGATCATGAAATTCGGTTCGTAATACGGAATCCTGCCCACTTCGCAAAGGGTCAAAATCGGGCATGATAATAATATCGTTTACAAAAAACTTTTTTAAGCTATCGGCCGTTGCCGGATTATTAAGTTGATATCCGAGTCGTATAGAAGGTTTATTTCTTTTTTCTGCGGCTTCGGCCAACAGGCGTAATTGTTCGAAAGGGTCTTCACTTACTGTCGTTAGCGCCTCGATGGTGGTATCGCCGGTAACCCTTATTTCATCGGCTGTGAATTTATAATATCCATAATTTCTGAAGGCATCCACTAATCTGTTCACCTCATTTAAAATCTTTGTTTTGGTTACCGGTGTTCCTTGCTTAAGATCAGAAAACTTTTTGGTGCTTACTGCAATTTGCTCCAATTCGGGTTGGTTAAACAAGTAGGCCAGCGTATCGATGACGGTTCGCTTTCCTGATTTTACCATGTAATTGACGATAACCCTTTGCTGTTCCAGATTTGGTTTATAAACTGTATCGAATGAGTAATTTACTTCCGGGTTATAATACCCCATATTCTGCATATAAGCATACATGTTGGATGCAGAATTTTTTACCTGAATGCTGTCAAATTTCGGAGGATTTTTGATAGTATGAACAATGAAAAACGCATCTTTTAATCTGATTCTGGCACTATCTTCAAGTTGGTTTGCAAGGCGGGCTTTCATAATTTTGACCTCATCTTTCGAAGCCATCTCACTCTGAAGAGAAATATTATTTTTGAAGAAAAAAGGAATGTC
>JBIQMB010000524.1:0-3068 GCA_044463745.1 Chitinophagaceae bacterium
AATAAAAGAACATGACAACAATATTTAAAACACGTAATTTTCATAAAGACCAAACCTATAAGTTTTTCAGAAACCTTATAGGTTTTTTTATGTCAAAAATCGTGTCATACCCCACCAAAGTTGAGCCACTTGAATCACTTAAAATTACCGATTTGTAACCGGGTAGTATGGAATTTGTTCGAGTACAAGAATTATGGATTGAACCCAGGTTGCAACGCTCCACAGCCCCTCAATTTCAAATCGGCATTATTTAAAAATCAACCATTTCTCTAACTGAATTTCTTTTCTTAACCTACATCAATGCCCCGGTGATGTGGGCGATTTAATTTTGCAGTTCATTAAAAAAATATATTTATGAAGCAAACATGGAAGATTGACACAGCTCATTCAGAAATCGGATTTAAAGTTAAACACATGATGATCTCGACCGTATCGGGCAACCTGAACGATTTTGAGGCCACGGTGACAACAGATAATGACCAATTTGAAAACGCTGAAATCAGTTTTAGTGCCAAAACCAATTCCATTGATACGGGTAATTCAGGAAGGGATAACCATTTGAAATCAGGCGATTTTTTCGATGCTGAGAATCACCCGGAAATCACATTTACCTCCAAATCGTTTGACGGTAAAACCCTGGTTGGTGATCTGACCATCAAAAACATTACGGATGAAGTATCATTCGATGTAGATTTTAATGGCATAGCAGTTGATCCCTACAATCAGACGAAAGCAGGATTTGAACTTTCAGGAAACATCAGCCGGAAAGATTATCAGCTTAACTGGAATGCTGTAACCGAAGCCGGAAGCATTGTAGTGAGTGATCAGGTAAAACTGGTAGGCAATCTCCAGTTCACCAAACAATAATTTTAAGAAAAGGGTGATCCGAAAGCGACGAAAAAACAATCAAGTACCCTTTAAAAAACATCATTATGAAAACATATCAGGATGGCATCCACCACATCTCAGTACTGGCAGGCGATGCTCAACGGAATGCAACTTTTTATACCCGGACGCTCGGAATGCGACTGGTAAAAAAATCAGTTAATCAGGATGATCCGGGCACTTACCATCTATTCTATGCAAATAAAAACGGATCACCCGGTTCGGGCTTAACTTTTTTTCCATGGCCCAATGCTCGCCAAGGCAAGCCAGGTGTGGGCGAAGCCGTGAAGGTAGCCTTGTCTGTACCTGAAAACTCCTCCCTTTTCTGGGCACAACATCTGGCGGAGAATGGCATTGACTTCAACGGCCCCTACGACCGATTCGGAAAACAGGCCATAGCCTTTAAAGACCCGGATGGCTTGATGCTGGAACTGGTGTTCGACGAAGACTCAAAAGAATTTCCTGCCTGGGAAAAAGGCGGTGTACCAACCGAAAATGGAGTCCGCGGTTTTGCCGGCACCACGCTTCGGCTTCGGGAAATAGACTCTACTGCCCGAATCCTTCATGATGTTTTTCATTTTGAACAATCGACTCAACAAGAGAAACTTACTCACTTTACAACCGACTCTCCTATTGGCGGTTCGGTCATCCTGGAAGCAAGCGAGGCTATGTTATCAGCAAACGGACGTGGCATTGTACATCATGTCGCCTTCAGGGCTAAGGACATGGAAGATCTTGGAACGAAGAGGGAAAAGGTTTTGTCTATGGGTTTATATCCCACAGATTTCATCGACAGACATTGGTTTCATTCGGTTTATTTCCAAACGCCAGGAGGGGTATTGTTTGAAATAGCCACCGATGGTCCGGGTTACGACGTGGACGAGGATCGAAATAAATTAGGGCAAAAGCTGATTCTGCCTCCATGGTTGGAGCCGCGGCGCAAAGAGATTGAGAGCAGCTTGCCGGAGATCAGTATTTAAAAGGTCGATTGAGAGGAATATTATAAAATAGATGCTTGGCCTGAAAAGGAAATGTTCCTTTTTATTCATAAATTGCTGTCGCGTTTTTTTTCTTTTCGTAAACCCTCTCTAACCATGCTGAAATGGCCACCTATTAAACCGTTGACAACGCAGGAGTTATTGCGGTTGAAAATGAAAATCCTTTTATTATTTGTATGCTTTTTCTTTTCGGTCCATCTCAGTGCACAAACCAACTTAGTTTTTGAAGGAGCGGGAATCAGGGGTATCGCCTATGCCGGTGCTTTACAAGAGTTGGAGCAACAAGGCAAAATTGAGCAAATCCGTCAGGTAGGAGGTACTTCAGCCGGCGCTATCATTGCATTGGCCATTTCGTTGGGATATACGTCCGATGAACTCATCTCGATTGTAAGTGACATGAAATATAACAAGCTTAATGATGGTCATTTTTTTTTCGTTGGCGGAGTATCGCGGGTTATTAAAAAATTTGGTTGGTACAAGGGAAAGAGATTCAGTCGTTGGATCGAGAATCTTATCGCAGAAAAAACACATTCTTCTGAAACCACCTTTTCACAGATGCATGCAGCTGGATTTAAAGATCTGTTCGTAACGGGCACCTCGTTAAACCGGCAAAAACTTATCGTGTTTTCATATAAATCTTATCCGAACATGAAGATAAAAGATGCCATTAGGATTTCAATGTCCATACCCTTATACTTTGAGCCTGTTTATATCGATTCAGCGGGTAAAGTATATAATGAAAACAATAAGAACGGAACCCTTGACCTCATGATTGACGGTGGTCTTTTAGCAAATTTTCCTATCGCTATTTTTGACGACACTATCAACCACGTACGGGTTCCCAATCCACAAACATTAGGATTTAGAATCGACTCTCAAGAACAGATAAATCAGGATAAAATCCATCCTGAATTAACTTCTATGCCCATTAGAAATTTCAGGGAATACATCAATGCATTTTATACAATCGTTCTGGAAAGTATCAACCGGCCATCTTTATCAGAAGCAGATTGGCAAAGAACGGTATCGATTTATGATGCCGGTATTGGACCTAGAGTTAAGAATCTTTCTTCTTCAAAAAGAGAAAAATTAATCGAAAGTGGAAGGATGGCAGTAAGAGGCTATTATGCCGACGAATAATTTCTTCGCCGCAAACTTTTTAATTCCATTTTAATTTGGAATTGA
>JBIQMB010000525.1:0-3057 GCA_044463745.1 Chitinophagaceae bacterium
AAGGCCCACGATAATTTATTTTTTTATACAACCTGCGGCTGGATGATGTGGAATTGGATGGTGTCAGTATTGGCATTGGGTGCAACCTTAACTTTATACGAAGGCTCGCCTACCTTTCCAGATGCAACTCGCCTGTTTGAAATAATTGATGCTGAAAAGATTACTGTATTTGGTACCAGCGCTAAATTTTTATCTGTGGTTGAAAAAGAAGATGTTAAGCCTAAAAACCTTTTCAAGTTAAAAAACCTGCGTTGCATTCTTTCCACAGGCTCACCCCTCTTACCAAAAAATTATGATTTTGTTTATCAGGAGGTGAAGGCAGACGTTCAGCTATGCTCTATATCTGGAGGCACGGATATTGTTTCCTGCTTCGCACTGGGAAACCCGATACTGCCCATATATCGAGGTGAACTACAATGTATCGGCTTAGGAATGAGTGTGGAAATTTTCAATGAAGAAGGTCAGCCGGTTATTGAAGAACAAGGCGAGTTAGTTTGTACGCGACCGTTTCCGAATATGCCGCTTGGCTTTTGGAATGATGTTAATAATGCGCACTATAAACAAGCCTATTTTGAACGCTTTAGAGGCGTATGGGCGCATGGTGATTTTGCTGAGATAACTAAACATCATGGGCTTATTATTTATGGTCGCTCAGATGCTGTTTTAAATCCTGGCGGGGTTCGGATTGGTACCGCAGAAATTTATCGACAGGTTGAAAGAATACCCGAAGTATTGGAAAGTGTGGTTATTGGCCAGGAATGGCAAGATGATGTTCGCGTGGTGTTATTTATAAAGTTACGCGAAGGTTTAACCCTTGACGACAGTTTATCTAAGCGCATTCAAGAAGTAATTCGGAATAATGCTTCACCTCGCCATGTCCCCGCAAAAATTTTACAAGTTGAAGACATTCCGCATACTATCAATGGCAAGGTAGTAGAGCTTGCGGTGCGCCAAGTTGTTCATGGCAGAGCCATTCAAAATTTACATTCGATTGCAAATCCTGAAGCACTGGCGCACTTTAAAGATCGAGAGGAATTACATCATTAGCTTATTCTAGTGAAGTGTTTTACGGGTTATGGTTTGTATTAATCGGGTCTTGGCACTTGTTACTATCGCCACAATAACCACGCGGCTCAATTGTGAAAAAAGATGTAATACCCGGCTCGCACCTCCGGCTTTAAAGCCCGCGGCAAGAATAGGTAAAGAAATGGCGATGACCAGGAAGGCTCTATTCTCTCGAAAAAACCTTAGCCAATAATGCTCATGCCGCTCAACTTTGGCCTGTTGCGCTAACAACTTCCTTTCTGTCGCGGCTACCGCTGTCAACACCTTTCTTCTTGAGTTTAAGTTCATTTGAGTTTCCACGGTTGGACCAAAATTTTCTTGTTTTTTCAAAGGTCATTTTTTTAAGATTAAACAGCAAATACTTAACTAGAATTCCGAGCACAATGAGGTTAAATCCAAATACAGAGCCTAAAGCCACCCAGGCATTAGGGTAAAACTGGTAAATGCCAAACCCAATCAAGATTATGGTTAAGATCCAGGTTGATATGAAGATAACAAATAACAGGCAAATATTCACCAAGAGTGGAAAGACACTCATTCCAGCTAGCCTTGCTTCCAGCTTTAAGAGAACCATTAAAGTTTTAAAAATATTAACTTTGCTGGAAACAAGGCCAAAAAGCTCGTCAAAGATTCTCATCGTCTTCGTAAGATAGCAGACAATACAAAACCAACCCCTGCAGCAACGAGAATTGAGGTTAAAGGTTTTCTTTGAACTGTTTCCAAGGCTTCATCTGAATAAATCTTAATGCTTTTTTGAGCTTCATTCATTCGCTGCAAACCTTCTTCATACAATTCACTCGCAAATTTTTGACCTTCATGCCACAATTCAGTTGCAGCTTCACTGACATGTGACTTTCTTCCGTTTGTAGCTGTTCTTTTCTTTTCCATTTTAATATTCCCTATAGAGTGTGGGTATAATAAAGCATAGTAAAAGAATTAAGTTTTTGTAAAATTTTACAAAAAAATTAATTTAATAGTTCGTTCAAGGATGTTTCTTGAGTATTTTTAGTCATGAAAAAAGTAGATGTTATTATTATTGGTGCGGGTGCTGCAGGTTTAATGTGTGCTATTGAAGCTGGAAAGCGTCAACGTAGTGTTTACGTGGTGGATCATGCCAATAAAGCAGGAAAAAAAATTTTAATGTCTGGAGGAGGTCGTTGTAATTTTACAAATTATTTTATTCAACCGGAGCGATATTTATCGCATAACCCCCACTTTTTAAAATCGGCATTGACTCGTTATACTCAGTGGGATTTCATAGAGCTCGTAAAAAAACATCATATTCCTTTCCATGAGAAAACTTTAGGCCAGCTGTTTTGCGACAATAAGTCCCAGGCAATTGTAGACATGTTGATAGCGGAGTGTCGTGATGCGAATGTATGTATTCAGTTAAACCATTCCATTAAAGAAATTAATCAAACCAAAGCCAATGGTTTTGTAGTTACAGGAAATCAGGAAACTTTTCTTTGCTCATCAGTAGTCATTGCAACAGGAGGATTATCTATACCGACTATGGGGGCAAGTCCATTTGCTTACAAAATTGCCGAACAGTTTCAAATTAAGGTTTGGCCCACGCGTGCAGGCCTTGTACCGTTTACTTTGTCACCCCGAGATAAAGTTTTATATTCTTCTTTAAGCGGTGTCAGTGTAGATTGCCTTGTTCAGAATTCTCGTACTCAATTTCGTGAAAATATATTATTTACTCATCGTGGTTTAAGTGGACCTGCTATTTTACAAATCTCTTCTTACTGGCAAGAAGGTGAATATATATCCATTGATTTATTGCCTGACATTCAACTTTTTGAAGAATTAAAAAAGGGAAGGCAAGCCACACCACATAAACAGATAAGTTCTTATTTATGTAATTATTTACCCAAGCGTCTGGTTGAAATTTGGCTACCTTCTCATCTGCTCGAAAAAAAATTCTCTGATGCTTCAAATCGAGATTTTGAGTATATTACAGAATGCATTAAAAACTGGCGAATTAAACCC
>JBIQMB010000526.1:0-3054 GCA_044463745.1 Chitinophagaceae bacterium
TACCTTGATCAGCTCTGCCGTAGGTGGAGGAACCATGAGGGAGGTCAAAGCGCCATGTTCAAGTCGCAATTGAGCAAATTCAGGAAGAGGTTTTCCGCCATTGGCTGATTGGGCAGCAGGAAATAAAATTTTCTCTTCCATTTTTATGTGTGTTAACAAGCCAATACGAAATTGCTGGTAGTAATCCATATCTATCTGTCCATCTTTTTTAACCGCACTGGTTAACAATTGATCGATTCGGCGGTGATCTTTTTCAAAGAAGTCAAATAGTGGCTTATTCATTTAATTATGGAGAATTGTTGTAGTAAATATATGAGTGCTAAAATACGAATGATTATTTAAAGACATGAAAACCATCCAGCCGTAAAAAGACTATAACCGTCAGATTTCTGCTTTTCGAAACTTTGTTATGCAGCAAAGGCAAACCCTTCTGTCTTCTCTTACCTGCTACCAAATGTATTTCTGGTTCTTCCTATTTATTTCTACTACTGTCAAATAAAAGTGTAAATAAGAAGCCTACGATAAAAATCGTAATTGTAGATAAAACAATAATTAAATAACTGTGGAATTTACCTGCAAGTGAATCGGGACCGATAAACATCGGTGACAAAGTCAGCCACAAAATAACCAGAATGCCGGCGATCATACCGACAAAGGCTCCGCGCGATTTGGTAACAGAAGAAAAAGCAGCCAGCAAAAAAATCCCCAACATGCCACCGCTGAATACAGAGGCGAGCTTCCACCACGCATCTAATGCACTCTTTACATTAATCATGGCAATGGCAACACTGATACCCAGGATGCTGATAACAAGGGACGAGATATAAAGAACCCTCATGCTGTCTTTGTTGCTCAATTCCTGTTTACGAAAGCGGGTATAATAATCGGTGAGAAAAACGGTGGCAGAGCTGTTGAAACTTGTAGAAACGGTACTCATACCGGCTGCAAAGACTGAAGCAATGAGCAGCCCGGTAATACCTGCCGGTAATTGTGTAACAATAAAGTACGGAAAAATGCGATCACTCATGGCTGCGCTTTCCAGATAGGCCGGCAATGTTGCTGCTCCGGAGTGGTAAAAAGAATAAAGAGCCGTTCCAATGAAAATGAAAAGCATCGATACGGGCACATAGATAATACCACCCCAGAATGCAGATTTCTTTGCTTCCCGGTCTGTTCGCGCTGCCAGATAACGCTGCACGTAATTTTGGTCGATCCCGTAGTTTTGCAGATTGATAAAAATACCATAAATCAGCACCACCCAAAAGGTAGGTTCGGACAGACTTAAACCAAAGCTACCAAGGCTAAATTTATTATCCTCTGCAGCGATGGTAAACAATTGTCCTGGTCCTTCCGGCATATTGAAAAGTAAATAAACCGCACTCATCAGTGCTCCTGCTATCAAGATAAATCCTTGCACAGCATCTGTCCATACTACCGCTTCAAATCCACCCAGCACAGAGTAAACAGTTACAAGCAGTCCGGTTACAATGATGATAGTGGCAATATCCCAGCCGGTTATCACATTCAATGTAAGTGAGAGTAGGTACAAAATAGTGCCCACCCGCATGATTTGTGTAAGCAGGTAACACGCCGATACATAGATTCGCGCCCAGGGGCCGAATCGTGTTTCGAGGTAGGAATAGGCAGACGGACTGTTTATTTTTCGATACAGAGGAACGAAATATTTTACAGCAAACCATAGCGCAATCGGGATGGAGAGGCTGAAGACAAAGGCATTCCAATTACTCAGGTAAGCATTACCGGGTAAGGCCAGAAAGCTAATGCTGCTTACGAAAGTTGCGAAAATAGACATGGCTATTACCCATCCGGGAATACGATTGTTACCCAGTGTAAATGCTTCTTTGGATTTGTTTTTTCTAAAAAAGGAACTCCCAAACAAAGTGATGGCGATGAGGTAAATGGCAAATACAATGAGGTCTATCGTATTCATAAGCAATTTCTTGTCAGTGGACTAAGGTAGGAATGAGAATAATACCACCGGTTTCTTTTTTTATAATCCATATTCACTTTTCAGTCTATTGAAGTTTTGCTCCAATGATTTCAGCTTGATGTAATCTTCTGATTTTAATAACGAATGCTGTATCCGGCAAGTAGTCGTTAAATTCAGATTTCTGGATTGAAGAAAAATTTTTGCTGACTGCGGGTATCCATATGCGATAATGTTTTCCATGATATTGAGCTGGTCATTTAATCTCTGAAGTTCGGGTGTAACTCCCTGGCTATTGAATTCATTAAACATCCAGGCGTACAGTTCCGGATAAAAATTGGCCCCGATGGGCGAAAAACCATTTCCACCATCCCGAAGGGATATTAGCGCTGTGGCTGTATTTGCGTTAAAGAAGGATAAGGAACTATCCTTCACACCTTGTATTTTTTCTTTGATCATAACCGGGTTGCAACTGGTATCCTTATGGTAAAAAAAACGACCCGTATCGGCCAGCCACTTCATCATATCTGTCGATAGCAATCTTTTGTACGGATATGGGCACTCATAAATACCTAAGGGGATATCATCGGTAAGGTGAAGAAATTCCTCAATATTCTTTTTGAGAATTTCTTCTTCATCCTCAAAAGCGGCCAGTTGGTTGGTAAGCAGGATGACGGCAGCCGCTCCGGCATCATACACACGGTGGATATGATCCGCACATTTTTGCAAATCAGGAGAAAATGTACCTGAAGACACAACCTTTAGTCCATGCAAATCGGCAAGCTTAAAAACGGCAGTGGTTATTTTAATTTTTTCATCATCGGTCAATTGAAACATTTCGCTTGATAAACAAATGGAAAATAAGCCGGCCGCGCCCGACTTAATATAAAACTCTGTGAGTCGCTCTAAAGAACTCCAATCTATTTCATTGTTTTCAAGAAAAGGCGTAAGCATCACAGGCCATAAACCATCGGGTAATAAATTCTTTTGCACAACTCGATTATTTAAAATTTTGACTGGCATATTAAGGACTCATGAACATAAAATATACCATGCACTCCCTCGTAAATGATATTTCAAATGTATTTTCTTTGGTGAGGAAATAT
>JBIQMB010000527.1:0-3052 GCA_044463745.1 Chitinophagaceae bacterium
AGTTGAACCATATGGGCGGAATCACAAGTACCTCCCAACAATTAAAAAGGAGCAATACGCCAAATCGCGGACAAAATCTCTGGTGAAAAAATATTATGATGGCTCATTTACCAGCATTGTATCCTCAATGGTCAAAGACAAAAACCTGAGCATAAAAGACCTTGAATCGCTCCTGGACGAATTGACTAAAAAGAAGTAAAGATCCTTTAAGGGAGTAAACCGTAAAACATTGATAACCATTTATCGCAATCATCATGACGACATTTTTCTGGTATATCATCAAAGCGGTCATCGTATCCGGAATTTTTTACGGGTATTATTACCTGGCTCTGAAAGAAAAAACCTTTCATACGTGGAATCGTTTTTATCTATTGTCGGCTGTACTTCTCTCCATTTTACTTCCTTTGCTTTCCATTCCGCTCGATTCCGCATCACTGCAAGGATCGGCCTCAAGAGTTATTCGCTCAGTCACTTTCCAGGAAGAAATCGTGATCAACGCCGGGGGCATAAGCCGTACAACCGAATGGTCAAATTTCATCAAGGCGGCATACTGGATGATATCTGCATGTTTACTTGCATGGTTTCTGCTAAAGGTTTTACGCATCTTTCACATTCGAAAAAAATATCCGCTATCCGGGTTTCAGAATTTTCATTTCGTAACCACTGATCTCGAAGAAACTCCTTTTTCGTTTTTACGCACCATTTACTGGAACAGGGATATTGATCCCAAGTCAGCCGAGGGACAAAAAATCCTTGCGCACGAAATAACCCATATTACAGATAAACATAGCCTGGACGTTATCGGCCTAAACATTTTAACAGCGTTGTTCTGGATCAACCCGTTCTTCTGGCTGATTAAAAAAGAACTGGCTACGATCCATGAATTTATTGCCGACCGAAGCGCACTGCACGGCAGTGATACGAAATCTTTCGTAAAGATGATCTTGTCTTCAGTATATGGAGACATTTCCACTTCTATAACACATAATTTTTTTAATACATCAATCAAAAGGAGGTTAAATATGATCAGAAAAAACAATCAGAAATCCGGCTACTGGAGCAGAGTAATTGTAATCCCCGTAGCCCTTATGGTATTCCTGGGCGTATCATGTAACATCAACCAGGATAAGGAAAATACACAAACCGAAAGAATGTCTCCGCCTAAGATCGTGAAAGACGAGCCGGTGACAGACTCCGGAGAGGTGGCTCAGATCCATCCTAAGGAATCAGCAACCACATCTGATAGCGGGGAAATGATATATGAAAAGGTTGAAAAGGAAGCAACCTTTCCCGGAGGTACAAAAGCCTGGCAGGAGTATATTGTACAAAAAATTAAGGCTACGCTTGATTCATTTACAGAGAAGGATTACGGTACAGCAGTAATCAAATTTGTTGTAGATAAGGATGGAAATGTTACAAATGTGAGTTCACAAACCATGAAAGGTACATTGTTGGCAAGGGTATCTGAAGATGCTATCCGAAAAGGGCCCAAGTGGATTCCCGCTACGGTAGATGGCCACAGTGTAAGTGCATACAGATTACAGCCTGTAACCTTGAAAAATCCCGAAGCCGGCAAATAATGTAATGCCAAATCATTCTAAAAAATTCCGGTTCCTCTCAAGAAAAAATTTATAATCTCAGCCTGTTTCTTTTGGGATGCACGCCATACCTGCATCCCGAAAGAAATAGCATAAAAAGGCAAACATCTTTTTTTAATCAGCAGCTACAGACAAATTGCTTTCTTCCTGCCACTCATCCACCACCCTTCCCGGACGAATAATCAACCTGAGTGTAGGATTGTTATTGATAAATGACCAGAACCAGTTAAAAGCGATTTTCGCTTTATTCCGGTAGCCTACCAACGGGATAATATGTATAAACAGCCAGATGACCCAGGCAATGAAACCGGTCATCGAAAACTTAGGAAGATCGGCAACGGCCTTATACTTACTGATGATGGCCATACTTCCCTTATCGTTATAAACAAATGGTTTTATGGGTTTACCCGATATCTGCCGCCTGAGGTTTGCAGCCAGTAATTTTCCTTGCTGAATAGCGACCTGAGCAAGCTGCGGATGACCGTTTGGAAACGCTGTATCTGATGTCTGTAAGCAGATATCCCCAATGGCAAAAACATTAATTGTGTCTTTCACCCTATTCATTTCATCTACCATAATCCGCTTGCCCCTGCCTGTAACATTATCCGGCAGTCCGGGCACTTCATTTGCCACCACACCCGATGTCCAAATCAACACATCAGATCGGATTTGTTCTCCGTTTGACAAATAAACCGTTCCATCCACATAGTCTTTAACAGCCACATTCAGCCTTATTTTTACACCCAATCCGGTAAGCACATCAAAAGATTCCTTCTGCGCTTTTTTACTCATCGGACTTAACAAAACCGGCGATGCATCCACCAGATGTATATGAGCCGGAAAATTACTGATCTCCGGATACTCTTTGGCTACAATATACCGGCCCAACTCAGCCAGCATACCCGAAATTTCCACGCCGGTAGGACCACCACCTGCTACCACAATGTTCAGGGCACTCTCCTTTTCTGCCCGCGATTTAGCCCTGACCGCCTTTTCCATACTTAACAAAATATGGTTTCTCAAATTGAGCGCATCATTGATGGTTTTCATCGGCCATGCATTTTTCTCTACATTTTCCATCCCGAAAAAATTGGTATGGGTACCTGTTGCAAGCACCAATAAATCGTATGATAAATTACCGGTATCGGTACAGATGGTATTTTTTTCAACCATTACCTGTTCAAGTTTCCCCATATGGAAACGGATATTATCGCGTTTTTGAAACATCCTTCTGAACGGGTAACTAATATTGGAAGGCTCGATAAATGCTGAAGCAACCTGGTATAATAATGGCGGAAAAAAATGGTAATTATTCTGATCTACAACGGTAATTTGAAAACGTCTGTCTTTGGATAATTCTTTAATGAAATTCAAACCGGCAAAGCCTCCGCCGGCAACCACTACTTTTATTATGTCTTTTTTCATCAGTTAAAATATTTAAACTCCTTTTGTAA
>JBIQMB010000528.1:0-3043 GCA_044463745.1 Chitinophagaceae bacterium
GATTAACAATATCTTTTGCTGTGATTGTTGTGATATTTTTTCGAAGAAGAGTCACCAAACCTAATGCAGCTCTCACAGAATCCTGATAGGTGGCGCCAATTTTTTGCAATCCTAAATAATTTTCATTGGCAATGGCGTTTAATAAATTAATGCTATCCCTTTGTTCCTTAAATTGCTGGATGGCCATAGCATTTAACAAATTAATGCTGTCCTTTTGGTTCGCAAATTGCTTGCCCAATTCGGTTTTTATTGAGTCAATCGTTGAATATCCTAAAAAAGTAATTAAGGCAAATATTATAGTTGCGGCTGCAACTATAAATTCCTGTTTATTTTTTAATTCAAAATATTTTTGATCACTCAGCCAATTTGATTTTTTGGAAAGCCTTTTTGTTTCTTTTATGTGCCTTCGAACACTTATAAAATTCCAGATTGAGAACACCATAACTACTACCCCTATTAGAGTTAAAACAGCCAGAAATTTTTCCATAACTTGATTGGTTTAGAAAATATAAACAAATAGATTCAGCTTGGTTGATAATAATCATTCGTCAGTAAATGGTTGAGTTATTTTTTAACTAAACTTTCTCCCTTCTGCTTGATTCATATACAAAAGAATAGTTTTTCTGTATGATAACTTAATGGTTTTTTCGAGCCTTCTCCCGGCTAATCTATCATTTTTCCTATTAGTTGACCACTCATTAAGTCAACTTAAATTATACCATTTTTAATCGTGGTCATTTCAGGGCGTAGATCATACTCGATGCCATTTTTGCCTGGCATTATAGAACACGTGCCCTGATACAATATTATTTATAATTCGGTTTTCTGGATCAAAAAATTTTGATTTACAAAACTGCCATTGATGAGGGTGGTGATTTAATTGTAAAGTTACAAATATATACTAAATTTACGGTTTGTCACTTTTGTTTGTCAATTATTTTTTTATTGCATAATTTTGAGTAATAAGAATGTATTGTATATTTGCAATAATTTCTCAACCGGCCTATTCCTGTGCTCAAACATCCAAATAATCACACGATAGTAATCAAATTGTCACTTCAACGGAAGCTGTAATATGGATAATTCAAATTATAATATTTTCGGTACCAGGCTTAAATCTGCTCGACTGCTTAATGGTTTTTCATTGCAGGATCTGGCGAATGCATTAACCGGTAAACTCACCAGGCAGTCATTACATCGGTATGAGAAGGGTGAAGTAGTTCCGGATAGTGAAATCACCGGATGGCTGAGTGATGCGCTTGGTGTACGCCCCGATTACTTTACAAGAGAAACGCGTATAAAGTTTGAGACTATTGAATACCGTAAGCTTAAGAGTCTACCGGTGAAAGAGGAGCAAAAAGTAATTGAGCAAACCCGCGAATACCTTGAACGATATATCGAACTGGAAAACCTGATCGGTATTTCGACTAAGTTTGAGAATCCTTTAAATGACTATCCACCGATTAAGGATTACAATGAGGTACATAATGCAGCCAAAATCATGCGCAAAAAATGGCACCTAGGGGATGATCCCATTTATAATATCGTAGAGTTGCTGGAGGATAAACATATTAAAGTCGTTGCATTAAAAGCGGATGGCAAATTTGATGGGCTGCAAACCTGGGTAAATGGCACCATTCCTGTAGTTGCGTATAATGCAGAGAGGATAATTAGGAGCGACAGAATTCGTTTTACATTATTACATGAACTGGGTCATTTATTAATGGAATTTAGCGATGACCTGACCTATAAGCAAAAAGAGGTTGTTTGCCATCAATTTGCCGCTGCCATGCTTCTTCCTGAGCCAACGCTCAAAGCTGAGCTTGGTAATCATCGAAGCAGGTTGTCTTTGCATGAATTAGGCTTGATTAAAAAACAATATGGTATATCCATGCAGGCAATTGTTATGAGAGCTAAAGACTGCGGCATAATCAATGAAAATTATGCGCGCCAATTTTTTATGATGATGGCCAGTCAGGGATGGAAAAAAGATGAACCATTTGATTATACCGGAGAGGAGCAATCAAACCGGTTCGACCAGTTGCTTCTCCGCGCACTCGCCGAAGAGCAGATTTCTATAAGCAAAGCCGCAGCGTTAAAAAATCAGAAGCTCGCTGAATTTAAACAATCTGGTTTGATGATGTAAAATTGTACCGGGTAATGAGACTAGCGGTTACGGATGCCTGCATTTTTATTGATCTCTACAATCTGGCGTTGTTAGATCAGTTTTTTTCTCTTAAGCTGGAAATACATACTACCATTGATGTAATTAATGAAATGTATCCGGCACAGAAACTGTCTCTGGATCGGTTTGTCATTGAAAAAAAGCTAATTGTTCATATCATAACGGAAAATGATAAGCTGATAATAAGAAGACATCCGTATTCCCGTGCCCTTTCTGAAGCAGATAAATCAGCTCTGCATGTTTCCGGTACCCTAAACGCGTGTATCCTTAGCAGTGACAATCTTGTGAGAAAGACAGCAAGAAAATATGGGATTGATTGTCATGGAATTCTTTGGATATTTGATCAATTGATCGAAAGCGGTATTTTGAGAGAGAAAGAGCCTGCTATCAGACTAAACTCTCTTTCTCTTAATAACAAAATGTTTCAGAGTGATCTCAAATTACAGGAAGAAATAAAGAAAAGGATAGATAAATGGAATCCTTGAAAATTAAAAATTTCCACAGGGCTTTTAATCTACTTATAAAATATTTTTGTTATGTAGATACACGATAAATTTTAAGACTTTTAAAGCAAAACAACAACACTCTTACAGCTAGAGAAATAGCCATGACTTTAAATGAAAATCAATGGTATATGAAGAAAGATGGATCAGCATTGCTCCTAACCAAATAAATGCAAGAAGTAAGCAGATATAGACATTTGTTTGAAAGAATTGGAACGATAGGACGAAATCGCTGCAACAAATTTGCCCTATCTATTTTCTTTTCGCACAGTGAGCTTACATATTAGCGATTTTAAATTAAATTATCATTATTGTCCGACTAAAAGTAGGACAAAATTTGCTACAAACTACTGAT
>JBIQMB010000529.1:0-3037 GCA_044463745.1 Chitinophagaceae bacterium
GATGATTACAGGAATCATCGGGGCTGCTTCTTTGATGATCCGAACCCCTTCTATGCCGCTGCGCCCCGGCAGGTCAATGTCCATGATCACCAGATCAGGGCTGAGTTTGTGTATGATATTTTTGGCATCCAGGCAGTCTCCATAATCACCGATTACCATGTAACTTTCTACGCCATTAAGCAATATTTTCAGCGATTGCCGTAGCTCCTGGTCGTCTTCGAAAATTATTATTTTTATCATACCGATAAGCATTATAAGATCGGTTGCCAACTGCCTAATAGCATATAAAGGTAATCATCCATCGGCCCAAATCTATACCACATTCAGGTTATTTTTAGCTTTATGACGATGGTGGTACCGGCAGATTTGGCCGAAGAAATATTAAACAACCATCGGTGCCGCATCGCGCGCTGTTTCATATTATACAGTCCGTTACCTGCAGCATTATCACTTAAATCAAACCCGATTCCATCATCCTGTACTTTTATAGTAACCGTTTTTTTATCATGGCTTACCTGCATCATTGCCTTTTTGGCCTGCGAGTGTTTCAGAACATTATGAATCATTTCTTTAAAAATCAGTTCCAGATCCCTACGTGCGTCTTTTTTTAATCTAAAATGCGCAGGAATATCGCCGGGGATATTCAGAAATTCGATTCCGCGAAGCTCCAGTGTTTCCGCAGCATATTGACGAAGGTTGGGTATAAGGCGGCTCAATTTGTCGAGCTCGGGATTGATGCCGCGGATGATTTCGCGAAGCGAAGCCGAAGCTTTCATGCTGTTTTGGTTTATTTTTTCAAGCATGCACGCAAGCTCTTCATTTTCTGAAAATTTTTTCTGAATAACCAGGCTCATATAACTAAGGCTTGAAAGTCGTGATCCCAGCTCATCGTGAAGGTCGCCTGAAATTTCGGACCGGACTCTTTGCAATTTAATGAACTGATTGAGTTGATGCCGGTGCCATCCATAAATGAGCAGTGAAACACCCGAAAGAATAATTAAATAGAACCAAATTGTTTGCGTAAACGGAGGACTTACAGTTATTTGCAACTGTTCAGTCATCGGGCTCCATTCCTCGCCCATGCGTGCTCCCCGTAATTCCAGATTATAATTACCCGGCTTAAGCTTGGCAAAACGAACTTGTTTTTCGTTGCCCAGATCGATCCAGTTTTCGCCCGAAATCTTGTATGCATACCGGTTGTCATTGCCATCTGATAAATTGATTCCTGTAAATGAAACGATCAAATCATTTTGATTGGGTTGTAATCGCAATTTTCTATCCTTAGGTATTGCAATATTTTTTCCCGTTATGTTTAATGCCGTAATATACACAGGCAAGGGAGCCTCTCTGCTGCTGATTTCCTCCGGTGTGAAAGAGATTATTTTTTTGAAATAGCCAATGTGAAACTTTCCATCAATAGAATCGATGTAGATGGGCGCCCGAATGGCTATATCGAATAATGATCCTTCGATCCGGTACTTCATGATCTGACCTGTTTTTTTATCATAACAGACCGGCCCGTTATAAGAGGTAAGCCATAACCTTCCATCAGCATCTTCTGCAATTCTTCCAAAACAATCGGTAAAAGCCTGCCTATGGATATATTTCGGTGGCAATTCCGGTTTATTTAAATCGTAACATCCAAGTCCGAAACCCAGCACCCCAAACCAGATCCGGTTTTCTTTATCAATATAAATGTCATCCCAGCCTGTTCGGTCTTCCGCGTTTACATTAACAATCGTAAACTGTCCGTTCTTTCTGTTCCATTTCACAAGATTAGAGGTGTTGTCGCTAACAAACCAAAGATCCGAATTTTGATCCTCTCCAATCGCAAGCGGATATCGATAAGGGTATTTGCCGTGGCGGTTTTTGTAATGGGTATATTTATTTTTGGAAGGATCAAATGCAATTACTCCATTCCCCCTTCCCAAACCCATCCATACCAGTCCATAGCTATCGGTAAACTGTGTGGTAATGGCTACTTTATCCAGCAATGGAGTATGAGGGTACTTCGGCCGGCCATATTTTTTTGAGACCGGATCGTACCAGTAAAGCCCTAAGCCCGTTCCTAACCACAAGGTGTCATTTTTGCCGGCTCTGAGGTTCCAGATATCCCCGCCGAAGCCATGCTCATCGGCAGGCATCATTTCGTGGTTAATCATTCCGGTTTCAGTATTCCAATTGTACAGACCACTGCCATAACATCCGATGTAAAGAGCCTTTCTTGTTTTTAGAAAACATGATATCTGGTAAGTCGTCTGTTTTGCCAGATCGATATGGGGCAGCGTACTTTCAGTAAATAGTTGATTTTTGTATGGAATTTTAATGAGCCCTGCAATGGGTGCAAGAGACCAGATGTTCTTTTCCCTGTCTGCAATGGTGCGGCCAAATCTGTTTGCTGTAAAATATTTTCTTCCGGTGGATGAAATGGAAAAATTCCGATCATTGGATTCGTTTATTGTAACGATACTCATTCCGTAATCATCGAAATTGACGGTGAGCATGGTATCATTAAGAACGTTGATACGGGAATTGTAACCCACGTCTCTTTTATTAAATGAGGCAGAACAAAATGCGCTTTTTCCGTTAGCTGGATTTAAGAGATTTAAGGTGGTGGTGTCCGGGCCAATAAATGCGATATTTCCTTTCTTTGTTGCAGAGGAAAAATGGGAAGGGACATTCCGTAAGATTTTCAATCTTCCATTTTTCCACTTTTCAATAGAAATAAGCCTTTCCGGTTTACCTGCTGATGCGTTTTCCCAGATAAAGACTCCTTTATCGAGCTTTATCAAAATAATATCATTTTGAAGTGCCAGAATTCCGTGAACGTATCTGATCCGCTGAGTTGCCATATCACTTTGCGTATAACCCGACCAGAAAATTTTTTTTAAAGTCAGCATGGTATCAAGCCGGTAGAGAGCTACAGGTGTTCCCAGCCAGATATTACCCGATTTATCTTTTTCAATAAAGAGAATCTGGTTAAGAAATGGCCGTACGGCATCTTCAATTTTATCAATTTTTAATTCTTTAAAACTTA
>JBIQMB010000530.1:0-3037 GCA_044463745.1 Chitinophagaceae bacterium
TGTCGTTGAAAAAAGACTCAAACGTATCTGAAAATGTTATACGTCCCAATTTTGGAATAGTTATCACGTCATCTATGTCGGCTTTTCTAATATTTATCATAAGTAAGTATGTTTAAAATGGTTGCTTTTTCTATCGTATGAAGTTCATGGGATAGGCTGGTACAATTTGACCTTTTAGGATTTTTTGAAGTTTGGAAGCCATAAGCCTTTTTGTTAAAGGCTTGAGATAATCGAGGTAGAGAACTCCCTCGGTATGGTCGTATTCGTGCTGTATCATTCGCGCGGTCGTTCCACTGAATGTACGGATTTGCTTTTCAAAATTCCGATTATAATATTCAATCGTTATCGCCCAATTCCGCTTTACTTTGTAGAATAAATTTGGAATACTTAAACAGCCCTCTTCGTCATCCCAAAGCTCTTCAGACCGTTGGATGATTTTGGCATTGATGAAAGTTTCCATTATGCCTTTATCATCTTGGGGGAAATAAAACTTTCTGTCTTCTTCTCCGAGGTTGTCAAAAGTGGATTTGCTGTCCACGATAAACAATCTAATTGGAAGTCCTATCTGTGGTGATGCCAATCCGCAACCATTGGCATTTTCCATCGTTTCCCACATATCGGCAATTAATTTATCCAATTCAGGATAATCCTTTTCGATGTAGTTGCATTTCTGTTTTAAGATATGGTGTCCGTATGCTAAGATGGATCGTTTCATTATTCTTTGGATTTTTCAACAAATTTCTAAAGAATAAACATGGTAGGCAATGAACCTATGTTAAGTATTTGCGCACGGATTCCGTTGATTTTCAACGATGTTCGTGATTGCTATGCAATTTGCCTGCGTATCCGGCTCAAAGCCTGTGGTGTTATCCCGATATAGGAAGCAACGTATTTTAATGGAATAAATTTTAAAATATCGGGTTGTTCATTGAACAGGTTTAGATACCTTTCTTTTGCCGTATGTTTTAAAAGCGATAATTCTCTTTTGCTTTTTTGCAAAAACAGTTTCTCCGACACAAAACGCCCTAAATAGTTTCCTGCTTTGGTCTCTGCATATACTTTTTGCAAATCATCATAAGATATTTGCCAAACCACGGTTTCCGTCAATGCCTGCAATTCGTATTCAGATGGTGTCTGGGTCAGGAATGAATTGTAAGCACAGGTAAATTCTTTATCAAAACAGAAATTAAAAGTCAGTTCGTTTTCATCATCTGGAATATAAAATCGAACGATGCCTGTTTCTACAAAGGAAAGGTATTTTTCTGTTTCGCCCTGTCGTGTGATGGTTTCGTTTTTGGCAAAAACCCTCCTGTCAAAGTGGGAAGCTATAAATTCCCATTCTGTTTCCTGCAATTTTAGTATCCGCTCGTAGTATTCTCTGATGTGCCCCATAAAAATAATCTCTTTTCAGTTCCTTTCTTGAAAAAGAAAATACAAATTTAATGTTTTTATAAAAAACCGTTTTTTGTGTGGATATCTCATAACGTGCCACCTATTGCCAATACGGTGTTATGTGCATACCTTTTTGGCAAGTCGTTTAGTGTCGCATACTAAACAATTTAATACACAACGGAATAAGTCCGATTGAAACAGCTATGAAAATGGCAACTCTCACATAGTTGAGTGTCTGCCAAAGTGATGTTCTGCTGATTAAGTCTTTGGCTAATGACGGATTTTCTGCTACTTTTTGAAAGTCAATGATGTTGGGTGCAAAATAGGAAAGTGTCCAAACCCTCGCTGCAAAATGAACGGCAAACAAAATCAATAACCAATTTCTTACAGGGTCAATTTTCCAACAAAAAATAATGGCAAGTATGAAAGTTAATTCGTGTAGTGAATGGAAAACTATCCAAAAAAATTTCAAACTTGCTCCTTGTCCGTCTAACAAAAATTTAAAGTTACCGGGTGGTGAAGCCGTCCATTTCGGAACAAAAACAAGAGTTTCAAAAATCTGTGCCCCATTCATTAAAAAATAAATGAGGGTCGTAATGCAAAGCCATAGTTCGGCTCTTGTTAAGTATGTTGCTGTTATATTTTCCATTTTTCCCATTTTATTTATTGTTTAAATTATCTGTTGTTTCATTCATTATGGTGGTTGCTTCTACAAAGTATCGTTCAATGATATGGATTTCTTTTTCAGAAAACGAATTGATAAGAGCTGTCGTTCTTTGTTGCAGTTCATTGAAAATCGGTTGTAAAAGTTTCATACTATTTTCAACATTCGGAATGATAATTACCTTTCGCCTGTCGTCTTTTGTAAACTGTCTTTTCAATAACTTTTTCTTTTCCAAACGGTCAATTAAACCTGTAACCGCACCTGTTGTAAGTCCTGTCAGTTTAGCAATTTCGCCTGCGGTTAATTCTTTGTGTTGAAGTATTAGTCCTAAATACTTGTGGTCTGCTCCTGATAAACCTGCCTTTCGTGCAATGGCTTCGTGCATAAAAATGGAAGCATCAGAATACTGTCGGCTTGCAGTTCTGAATTTTTCAATTATGCTGTTTGGTTGCTTTTCTCTCATATTCTAAATATCTTAGTTACAAAGATAAATAGTTTCTAAACAATAATCCAAGTGTTTTGAACAGACTTTTTAGAAATGTTGGAAAATGTTGGTCGGTTGAAGGTCTGTGCGGTGGTTGATCAAGGTTGCACATAACTTTGTTAATCTACGGTAAAACACCAGCAAAAACATTGCTTTCAGCCATTTTATATCACTATATCACGGTTGCAAGGAAGTATTCTCTTTCGTATTTTTCAGGTCTTTGCTACTAAAAAAATTCTCCGCTTGCTGGTAGAAGGTCGTCGGTTCTGTTCTTAAAGTATTTTTCCGTCATATCTTTTGTGGAGATTGTCTGTATTTCTTTTAAACCTACTTTTTCAGCGAGTTTTACAGTTTCTTCAACCGAAAAAAAACTTACAAAAGGAGTACCTGAAGCTGCCGCTCCTTTTATCGACATTTCCATTAATGGCTTGTCCTCTTCATCAAGTAATTCCAATGGCAGATAAAAGGCCATTGCAATAGTAGAACCAGGTGCAAGC
>JBIQMB010000531.1:0-3026 GCA_044463745.1 Chitinophagaceae bacterium
TCTTCCTCGGGCACCTTCCCCGCCATCAGGGCTTTTTGCGCAGCCAGAACAATCAAAGCAAAGGGATTAGCCATAGCCAATAATTCTGTTTCGCTATGGTCTAAAATATGATATACATTGTACTTATAAGTGATCTCTGTACCCAGAAAGGAGCTGGAAAACGAAGAGGGCCGATGCTGATTTTTATTCCCTGTAAACACAACCAGTGCCGCTACATGTACCTTGTATCGGTCGTATATCCGGTATCCGTATTGATACATCCGTTCAGGCAGATTTTTGTCATTTGCTCCTTGTATTTCGATATGTACCAGAATCCATTCTTCCTTCCCGTTTTTCAAAAACACTTTTACCAGCATATCTACAAACCGACTGCCACCTTTGCGCTCTATTTCCGGAAAGAGTTCACTGAGTTCTTTATCCAAAAACACAAACCCTTTTTCCATGTCAAAGATGTCATCAGCGTTGTCGAAGCAAAACCGCAAGAGGTCGGCAAAGGTCTCTTCAAAAGCACTTTTGAGAAGGATGTCATTTTTCGTCTTGGCATAAAACGAATATACAAAATTCTTTAATATCGAAGACCCCCGTTGTAATGTACATCGATGTCGACAATATTTTCATATTGTAAGAAACGGTGGAACGAAAATTATTACGAAAGAATTTTTTTGATACCCCTCCCTGGCACCCAACTTCCTATTGCCCAACCAAGAACACCGCATTAGCCAGCATGAGCTTACCGGTTTCCCAAAAATTACGGAAAATAATATCATCTGTCAAATACACAACAGAACCCCGGCCCAGCGGTTGTACACCAAACACAAGACCATCTTTCACCTTCGGCAATAATTTATTCCCGACAAAACCGGACATTAAATTCTCTTTTTTAATGTAACCCGTATTCCAGCCGCCTTCTTTAATATATTCATACACCCCGTTATCCATTTTGAGTGTATAATAATAATTCGAATAGCCAAACATCAGCGGGTGTGTATTGTCCACATCTACCTTATAAATTGCTCCGGGAATGTAATTTGAAATTCCGTCGCGCTCCCTGTTTTCATATACCTTAAGTACTTCGTAAGGATTCTTTTGGTCGTCCTTTTTTGATGCAGAATCTTCTTTTGGCTTCATCACACTCCAATCCTGCCGCGCCAACTGAGATACTGCACTCTCAAAGGCGATAACACGGCCACCGGATCGAATCCAGTTTTCAAAAACAGCTGCTGAATTTTTATCCTTTAAAAAATCATACCTGCCAGCGGGCAAGATCAACACATCAAATTCCTCGGGTCTGATGCGATTGAAATCTTTGGCATTGACAAGTGTAACGGGATAGGAAATCTGATTGTCAAAATAATCCCATATCTGACCGGCAGAGTAGGCACTTACACCTTCGCCTGTCAGAATAGCTACCTTCACCGGCTTGATAACATGAATATCGCTGCTGCCAAAATCCGGGCCTTTTTCTACCATGCCCGAACCAACAGGATACATTTTGACCTGGTGCTTATTACATATTTCTGCCACTTCATTCCAGAGGCGGTTGCTGAATTTCTGATTGCCAGTTTTATTAATAATTATAGTTCCCCTGTCAAAAGTTTCGCCTTCGGAAACAAAGGGCAGTTCATTATACCGTACCCTGATTCCGTTTTGTAGCAGATCGCCCAGAGCCTTTACAGACTGCCTGCCCTGCCATTTGATGGCATAAGCATAATGATCATCCTGCTTATTGGGCGAAAACGGTTTAATAATCTCACCGCCATTTTGTACTTTTAAAGCTTGCTTGCTCGCATAAGCAGTAAGCCCGTAAGCGTACGGCAAAGCCCAGGCAGTGATGTCATAGGTAACCGAATCTGCAAGTTTGGTTTCCGGCTCAAACAACGCTTTCACCATTACCGACTTAGGCTGCGCGCTGCTGATAACCAGATCATTGGCCGAAATTGAAAAACTCTCTTCTTTGCGTGTATTGTAATTAAATCCCTTGGTTGATCCTGATGCCGTACCATACCGGATACCATTTTGGTCGAGCAACTTCATTAGCTCCTGTATCCTTTGGGCATCGCCGGGATTATTTTTAATGACATACGTTTTGTATTCTCCTATTTTTCCATTAATGCCGTCGTCAAAATATTGGCGAAATTCTTTTATTAGACGCGAAGCATTCAGTGATGAGATTTCGATGGTACTCATCCCCGAAGTGTAATGATGCAGCGCCCGATCCACAAGTGAAAGGGTGTCTTTATCGTTGGTATAAATACCCAGACCGGCTGAAATACCTCCCTGTTCATACGTCATACCGATAGATCCATTGTATAGCGGATAAGTGTCTCCATAAGAAGGATACAATAAATCGAACCTTTCGCCGGTAAAAAAAAGCCATCCGTTTTGATCAAAGTATTTTGCATTGTTCTTTCCGATTGTTTTCTGAAAGTCTCTTTGCCATTGGGTTATAACCTCATGATAGGGTTCAGCGGCCGGAGCAAAATAATAAGGGGCGTTCACACTTTGCTCATGAAAATCAACATGAACCTGGGGCAGCCATTGGTTGTACAATGCAAGACGTTGCTTACTCTCCACCTGAGTTTGCCATACCCAATCTCGATTAAGATCATAGTTATAATGATTGCTTCTTCCGCCCGGCCACTCCTCCCGATGCTCACGAGCTATAACGGTCGGATTCCAATTTTTACCAATCATTGTATTATACCAATTTACATATCGGTCACGTCCATCAGGATTCAAGCAGGGATCGATAGCAACGATGGTATTCTCCAGCCATTTTTTGGTTTCTGTGTTCGCCGGATCGGTTAATGCAAAAAGAGTCATCAAAGCTGCCTCTGAAGATGAAGTCTCGTTTCCATGCACATTGTAACTTAACCATACAATCACCGGTGCTTCTACGGAGGAAGTGCCGGATTCTATGTTGGCTAAGGCCATGTTATTTTTGCGGATGCTTTCTAAATTGGCGATGTTTTTCTTTGATGAAACAAAAGCGGTGATGAGGGGTCGATGCTCATTCGTTTCGCCGT
>JBIQMB010000532.1:0-3018 GCA_044463745.1 Chitinophagaceae bacterium
AATAGTACCTACAAGGTTAAAGGCTGCTTCAGGATATTCATCCACTTCACCGTCAAGGATAGCATTAAATCCGCGGATGGTATCTTCAATAGAAACCAACACACCTTTTAACCCGGTAAACTGCTCGGCCACGTGGAATGGCTGACTCAGAAAACGCTCTACCCTTCTGGCACGGCTTACTACCAGCTTATCTTCATCACTCAATTCATCCAATCCAAGAATAGCGATAATATCCTGTAGCTCTTTATAACGCTGCAATGTTTGCTTTACCCTGTTTGCACAATCGTAGTGCTCATCACCTACAATAGCAGGCGTCAAGATACGTGATGTAGAATCAAGTGGATCCACAGCCGGGTAAATTCCTTTATCCGCTACCTTCCTGCTCAATACCGTGGTAGCATCCAGGTGAGCAAAGGTAGTAGCCGGAGCCGGGTCAGTAAGGTCATCCGCCGGTACATATACTGCCTGTACAGAGGTAATAGAACCATTGCGCGTAGAGGTAATCCTTTCCTGCATCAGTCCCATCTCGGTAGCCAGCGTAGGCTGGTAACCCACGGCTGAGGGCATACGACCCAGCAAGGCCGAAACCTCAGAACCTGCCTGCGTAAAACGGAAGATATTATCTACGAAAAACAGGATATCACGTCCTTTGCCCTGTCCGTCTCCGTCACGGAAATATTCAGCCACGGTCAGTCCACTCAGTGCCACACGGGCTCTTGCTCCCGGGGGTTCGTTCATTTGTCCGAATACGAAAGTAGCCTTGCTATCCTTCAGTTCTTCCAGATCCACTTTATCCAGATCCCATCCGCCTTCTTCCATACTCTCTTTAAACTTATCACCATATTTCATGATACCGGCTTCAATCATTTCACGCAGCAGATCGTTTCCTTCACGTGTACGCTCACCCACACCGGCAAATACGGACAAGCCGCTGTAAGCCTTGGCGATATTGTTAATCAGTTCCTGAATCAAAACCGTTTTTCCAACGCCTGCACCACCAAACAACCCGATTTTACCACCTTTTGCATAAGGCTCAATCAGGTCAATAACTTTGATTCCGGTAAATAATACTTCTGTAGTTGTACTCAAATTTTCAAACAAGGGCGGCTGAGCATGGATCGGGCGACCGTTTTCCTTACTAACCTGCGGAAGGCCGTCGATGGCATCTCCGGTTACGTTAAACAACCGTCCGTTGATAGCATCTCCGGTCGGCATCAAAATCGGTTTACCAGTATCCACCACTTCCATTCCACGGGTCAGACCTTCTGTAGAATCCATTGCAATGCAACGAACGCTGTCTTCTCCCAAATGCTGTTGTACTTCCAATACCAGTTTCTGACCATCAGGCCTGGTCATCTCCATTGAGTTGTAAATCTGCGGTAATGCGCCTTCTGATTCGAAGTGAACGTCAACCACCGCACCGATTATCTGCCTGATTTTTCCCTTATTTGCCATAAAATTATCCTGTATTTGAAATTTGGCGGCAAAGGTAAGGCTTAATAACAATATTACAAGGTAAAAAGGTAAAACAAAATTCTTATAGCAAACCTAAAATGCTGCAATCCTGGCAGTTGGCATTTTCACTTGCTAATTGCCGATCAATGAACCATATTACATTATCTTCTTAAAAAGCCTATAATATCTAAACATCATCATTCGATTTTTAGAATTAATATTTTTTTATCCCCACGCACCTGCGTTCATTTCACAATCTAATTTCTATTGTTTTATCTTTACCCCATGCGGAAATGGATAATATTATTTGCGTTGGTTTTTCCCGGATTTTTGGCCTCTGCTCAGGCCGATGACCCAATGATTTTGCACGAAAATGCAAAAAAATTTATGCAGAAGGGCGACTATGCCAATGCCACCATCATACTGGTCAGGGCATCGCAACAAGCACCCTACGCGCTCGCTATTGCTAAAGATCTGGCACTCTGCTACTATATGCAAAATGATAATGCCAAAGCCATCTCTGCTGTCCGGCCTTTTATTGATAAAGACAATGCAGATGAACAAACTTTTCAGATAGCGGGCATGGTATATAAAAGGATGGGACAGCCAAAAGACGCGGAGAAGATTTTCAAAAAGGCCATCAAACTTTTTCCGGCAAGCGGACCTCTATACAATGATTATGGCGAATTGTTATGGGCAATGAAAGATTATTCTGCCATCAATCTGTGGGAAAAAGGGATCAAAGAAGAACCTTCTTTTCCAGGAAATTATTATAATGCTGCGCGTCATTACTTTTTATCGCAGGATCGAATCTGGAGTATTATCTATGGTGAACTATTTATAAATCTGGAATCACATACAGCCCGAACTGCTGAAATGAAGGATATTCTGGTAAATAGTTATAAGAAACTTTACTCTGAACCAGACCTGCTATCAGACACTAAAGGAAAGAATAAATTTGAGATTTCGTTTCTTACTTCGATGAACAGATTCAATGATATTGTTATTCGGGGGTTGAATGTGGAGACGCTTACAATGATACGCACCCGGTTTATCCTGAATTGGTTTTACCGCCATCAGGAAAACGAATTTCCTTTAAGGCTATTTGCCGAACAAAAATATATGCTCGAAAACGGATTGTTTAAGGCTTACAATCATTGGATTTTTGAAGCCTCTGATAACCTGAATGCTTTTCAGGTATGGACTCAAACCCATTCTGATGAATACGAAGCTTTTACGAATTATATGCGCGATAGAAATTTTACAATCCCCGAAGGACAATATTATCATTAATATTCTTTTTTTTCGTTTCTTTAGTTATTATTTTAAGTAACTTACCCTGATGTTTAATTTCTGAACTAAAATACCACTATGCTGCAACCCACCAGATTGTTTGATTGTATTGAACTGGCCGTTACCCAAAAGCCAAACCGGATTATGATGGCCGGAAAAGAAAACGGTAAATATGTAGAGTACAAATCAACTGACGTAAAAGAAATCGTAAACAAATTGGCCTGTGGCCTTATGAAATTAGGCTATGGCAAAGGCGACGGCACACCCGAA
>JBIQMB010000533.1:0-3010 GCA_044463745.1 Chitinophagaceae bacterium
GTTTGTATCATAAGCAGGATATAACCAGTTTTTCATTGCGCCCTTAATGCTGCTTCCGGGGATATAGGCTTTACCAAAGCCATCTCTAATACACGCTTTTACTTCACCAGTGCTACTTAAAATATCATCTATTTTTGATGCAACATCCTCAATATCTTCTTTTAATAATGCATCTAACTTTCTAGATATAATCGCATTAGCAACATCATCAGGATCAAAGATTTGATAGATTCTTTCCCAATTAAGTCGCCAAGTTTTACCTTTCAGAACTAAAAAATCTAAGTCCTTTTGCAGATGCTTTTCTTGCGCTCCGCCAATGTGAATCGGCGTTAAAACTTTTAAGTAAATGGTATGATTATTATTAATTCCACTCATGGTTATTTCATTTTAATAGGTAAGAAAAGACTTCTGCCACTTCGCCAAATGGAATGATTAGGTGGAATAAATCCTTCTGCTGCATCTGGCTTTAAATCAAAATCAACTTTACCTAAAACGTTTACTTTGTTATCCGGAGAATAAAAAATAGAACCTTCATTCATCATATAGATAGATTTTTTTCTAATTCCTGTGTTTCGGTCGCTGGTAATCCAACCGCCTCGTTTTATAATTTCCCAAGCAGTTTTGGGATTGTCTATTAATTTATTCAGTACTTCTTTATCATCTGGATTAAATAAGGATAAGGATAAATAATGCTCTGTGTTGTTTGGAACCTGTATTTCAAAATTTTGTTCGGTTTTATATTTAAAAGCGCCAAAGCCGTCATTTCTATCCGTGCCTATACCTTCGTGTTGCAAAATATGTAATGCTTTTTCTAATTGAGAAGTGTCCCCTTTACATAGAAAAAACAATCCGGAGTTTTCTTTGAAAAAAGTTTTTTCAATATAGAAAATATTGGTGTCTCCCTTATTCTCCTCAACAGACCTTGGTACAGCTACTCTTGGTATGACTTGTTTTTCAATAAACTTTTCCTCAAACTTTCCAGAAGATAAGAATGCCCCATTAATCGTGTTATCATTGATATCGCTTCTAATGGTTCCATTCAATAATTCTTCAAAATATTCCTTATCTAACCATTCTACTCTTTTCAGTTTTTTGATGTCGCCATAACCCGTAACGTAATTTTTTAAATCAATTAGAGGCTTAGGAAAGAAATAAATGATTTTTTCGTCTTTGGAAGTAGTAAAAGGGAAAAGAGAGGAAATGGTACACCCTAAATCTGCATGTACTTCTTCTTGAACCTTTGCCAAGGCAGCGATTAACGCAGCATAAAAACTATCGCTGTGAATTTTGGATTCGATACTGCCATAATCACTTCTGGAATCAGAAATATGAAGCGGTCCATCATAATATAAACGGTATGCGGTAAAATTCATCAATCCAATTTTTAAAATTCAATTTTTTCTTCTTTCCAAGAAGTACTATGTTCATTGGGTAAATCAATCTTTACATGCCCATATCCGCGTGTGCCACTTCCTCCGAGATAATCATTATTAAGAGCTCGAAATCCCTCTATCAACAATTCTTTACTTCCAACACTCTCTCCTTCAAAGTTATTAATGACCACTTCAATATTAAACTTTACACCCGCTGGTATTCTTTCAATATTCCTAATTCCGCCGTCACTTGCTTTCCCTGAAATTCTATCAATCGTATTTTCAACTTTCATTTCAGTAAAAGGCATATCCGTAAATTCACCTTCTTTTAAAACTTTGAAAATATTTGAATCAGCATAATCAGCATCTTCTTTTGCAAAATAAGAATCTCTAAAAATAACTCTTGATGAAATCGTTTTTTCTTTGGTGGCAATCCCAAATACTTTATTAACCTTTTCTGAGTTTCCAACTTTGCTTGCACCCTCAATTTGCTCTAATAAACATCGGATTTTGCCTTTCAAAGAGCTACCAGGGATATAAGGCTCTCTATTATCTTTTCTCCTAACCACAGGTGAGTCAATTCCCCCGATTTCTGTTGTTTCTTTTGAGTCACCGATATGTAAACCTGACAAAAGTATCATTTGGGTTCTTATAATTGTTTTACTTATTAATTTAGACATAATTCTGATTTTTAATGATTTTCATATAATTTGTGATAAGCAACTGTTGCTTCAAATAATTGAACAAAATTTTTGAAATGTTTATATTCTAAAATGGAATCAATTGCTCTACTGAATTCAAAATACATATCCTCAATTTTAGGTTCTGGCGATTTTTCTCTACCTACTGCATAAGCTAACTTGGGTTTTATCATTTTAACCTTTCCTAAATTAAAGTTTGTTGAGGAGGTATTGGCTTCTATGTTTTTTAGTTCTCCAAAAAACTTTCTAATTTGTGAGGTAGATAATTTCTTTCTGAATAAAATTTTACCTCGATTGTCTTTTCTTGGATTTCCGTCTCGGTCTTTTAGATAATCAATTGAGTTGTTTTTGTTCTCCGAAACCAAATGTTCGGCAAATCCCCTCGCCCATTCAATAGGCTCATCATCCACAAAGCCCTCTGTAATCCATTTGGTTTTTAAATTTGAGTCGGAATTTTTTACGCCTTTGTATTTAAACTTCTGTACTGTTTCCATATTTTTAAATTTATTGTTATTTAATTATTTCTTTCATTTCAATCTCTGCCCATCTGGCTGCAATGGCCAACAAATCATAGCTTCTTGTTCCTATTGTTTGTTTGCTAATCATCATTTGTCCAGACATCAGAGCAATTTGTATTTCTTTTAAATAGTTTCTAATTTCATAGTCATCTTCTCCTTTGTATCTATCTAAATACCTTTTCAAATAATAAGCAGTATGCCATTTATAGGATAGAGAACCTTTATCGCTTTCTGCTTCATCTTTTAAGGTTTTCCATTGCATTAATTGATGTAATAAAGCTTTAGATAATGGCTTATTAGGTTGAGTACAATATTGAATAAGCCTCTTCTTTATTTCCTTAATCTCTTTAAATTCTGTTTCCCAGCAAACCGATTCTCCAAAGAAAGTAATGGCGTTTTTTGTAGCCTCATTAGCACC
>JBIQMB010000534.1:0-3010 GCA_044463745.1 Chitinophagaceae bacterium
CATGCCACTTGTGATAACTCCGCCCGGGCTGTTAATATAAAAAGATATCTCTTTACCGGGCTCGATGGCATCCAGGTATAACAACCGATTGGTAATATCCCTGCTTGATTTATCATTCACCTCACCCCATAAAAATATCTTTCGTTGTTCAATAAATTTTTTATCAAACATGAATGCACCTTGCATCAGTTTTTCCATCGTCCCGGTTTCGGGATTTTCTTTTTCGGGTTCATCCTCCTCGTTTGAAAAAAATGCACCTCGCTGATATTCGTGTATATTCATCATTTTTTATTTATTCTTTTGTTTCCTTGCATTAATAAGTAAAACTTCATCTACCAAACCGTATGCCTTGGCTTCTTCTGAGGTCATCCAGAAGTCGCGATTGCTGTCTTTGGCAATTTTTTCTACAGTTTGGCCGGTATGCTGACTTAATATTTCGTAAAGTTCGTTCTTTAGTTTCACAACTTCATTTACCGTAATCATCACATCGCTGGCCTGGCCTGCAGCGCCTGCACTTGGCTGGTGCATCATAATGCGTGCGTGTTTTAGGGCACTTCTCTTTTCGGGTGCACCGGCTGCCATCAGTATGGCTGCCATACTTGCAGCGATGCCTGTACAAATGGTAGCAACGTCAGGTGCTATAAACTGCATTGTGTCATACATTCCCAAACCTGCATATACGCCGCCACCCGGGCTATTGATGTAAAGTTGTATGTCGCGGTTGCGATCTGTACTTTCTAAAAATAATAATTGGGCAGTAACAATATTGGCCACTTCATCATTGATGGGATATCCCAAAAAGATAATTCTATCCATCATCAAACGGCTGTAAACGTCCATCACAGCTACATTCATCGGCCTTTCTTCTATAATATTAGGGGTAAGGTTTGTAACGTTGTGTTTTACATACGCATCAAGCGTGTTACTACTTATTCCTCTATGCTTTACAGCATATTTTTCAAATTCTTTTGCGGTATTCATTGTCTGTTATTTGGTGCAATATAATTTTTACTCAGGTGAAGTTCCAAATATTATGCTAACAAAAAAAATAAGACAAAATGACTACCCACCCAAAAGGTTAATGATGATGCTGCTCGTAATGCTCGGAAAGTTTTTTACGGAAATCTTCCTGCGAAATTTCAACATCTTTTACCGGAAACTGTGTACGTGCCCAATCAAATACTTTTTGAGTAACAATCCTGTCAGCACGTTGTTCCACCGATTTTTTATCCTTCATCACACGGTTTACATAATCATCCAGCCATTCACTATCTGTGCTACCAAGACTCATGTTCTGGAAATATTTCCGTAATTCTGATTTAATATCTTCTCTGAGCTCTTCAGTAGTTACTTGTAAATTCTGGTCCTGGATAATTTTTCCTGAGATAAGTGTCCATTTAAGTTGTTTCGAAATTTCAGGAAATTTTTGTTCCATCTCTTCGGGTGTACCCGGATTGTCCGGATTGTCCCGCATCATCTTTTTCAGGAAGTCTTCGGGCAAGGATACAGGAATATCCATGAGGTGATGGTGAAGGTCATGCTCTAAAAAATTTTTGGCGGCATTATCCCAATATTTTTGCTCGTCTTCTTCAATCGCTTTCCTGAACTCCTCCTCTGTTTTTATTTCAAGAGCCGGAAATGCCTTCTTGAAAAACTCCTCATCAAGCGGTGCCTTTTCAAGCGTGTTTACTTCCTTAATTTTGAATTCAACGTTTGACGATGTTGTTTCTTTATCCTTCGGATCAATTCCCAAATTTTCATAAACACCCGCAAATTTTTCAGGATCAAGCTTTTGATCTAAAACACCGGTTAATACATCATCCTTCTTTTTGCCTTTTAATTGTTCCTGGAAATCTTCGGAAAAAGTTTTTACATAAAGGCTGGCGTCACCCACGAAACCTTCTTCTTTTGCTTTACCTTCTTCGTCAAGTTGGGTGATGGTGATATTGACAACATTTTCACCGTTTTCAACCGATTCGGCCGGCTTTAATTCACCAAATTGATCTTGAAAATTATCAATCCGTGTATCAATGTCTTCCGGTTTTACTTTTACTTTATAGAAAGCAAGCTCGGTTTCTTTAGGCAAATTAATTTCTATCTCAGGGCGCAATCCGATTTCAAACAAAAATTCATAATCTTCAGGAGACTGTAAATTTAATTTCGGAAAATTTTCATCGTCATTTAAAAACAAGGGCTGCCCAAAAAGATTAAGCTTTTCTTCGGTCAGATAATTTTTAAGCTCCTTCTCCGCTGCACGAATTACGGCCTCTGCATACAATTCTTTTCCAACCATTTTGCGGATCATCCCTACAGGAACCATTCCTTTTCTAAATCCGGGTATGTTGGCTTTTTTACTATATGATTTTATATCTTTTTCAAACTCAGGCAGGTAATCCTGCTTTTCTAATTTAACCGTGATTTTATCGTGCAGATTTCCGATTGACTCTCTGGTGACGCTTGCCATTTTAATGAATGTTTGGGAGGCTTAACCTCTTTTGTATTTTAGTAGAAGTGCGCATGGAGGGACTCGAACCCCCACACCTTGCGGCATCAGATCCTAAGTCTGACGTGTCTACCAATTTCACCACATGCGCATTAGGGGCGGCAAAATTAAGGCATTTGATTAATAAGATTACTACTTTTTATAAATATTATATTTTCTTAAAAAAAGCGATACCACTCTGTATTTTGCAGCTCATCCATTTCGGCTCAGAATGGGTTACTTTATATTGTATAATGTAATTAATATGCAGATGAGCAACTAAAATATGAAAAAATGCCTCTTTAAAATTATTTTCATTAACCTGTTATTCTTAGTAAATTCGTACCAATGGATAAAGTGTTGAACATACCTCAATATGAGATGAACGAAGAGAAGGAGAAGAAAGAGATTCTGAGAAAATACCGGGCTCTTCTTCGTGCCCTTAAACCCAAGTTAAAGCCCGGCGATAAGGAACAGGTGCGATCCGCCTTTGAAATGGCAGTAGAAGCTCATAAAAATATGCGCCGT
>JBIQMB010000535.1:0-3006 GCA_044463745.1 Chitinophagaceae bacterium
TGTAAAAAAAGATTTGTGCTCTCTGATGCTTTTGGAGGCCACTGGTCAAAGCGTTTCCATTTATTCTCACCCGAAAAAAATATGGTTGCCTTATGTATCCCCGGATCAGCAGCACCAAGCAAATGTTGATTTAAAAAAGGAATGAAAATACTGTCCTGATAATATTGAGAGGTATTAAATCCAAAGCGTACATTGCCAAGGAAACTTCCATCACGTGTCCACTGGCCATGATACCATGGACCCATTACTATTTTATTATCGGTTTGCGGACTCTGGGCTTCGGTAGCATAAAAGGTATTCCAGGCGCCAAAACAATCTTCGGCATCAAACAATCCGCCAACCCACAACATAGCAGGTTTTACATCGTACAATCCTACCCTGGCATTGCGCTCCTGCCACCATGCATCATAATTGGGATGTTCAAACATTTCATGCCAGAACTTTATGCTGTCTCCCATCAATGCGGAAAAATTTTTCAAAGCTCCTGTTCTCAGATAGGCATCATAATTATCATCCGATTTAAAAGAAAAACCTCTTGTGTAGGTCGTAGAGGGTTTGGGGTGTGGTGTGCCGAATGCCGGATAAAATGAAAAAGCATCCATGAGGAAGAAAACTCCGTTGTGGTGAAAATCATCACCCATAAACCAATCGGTAACCGGGGCTTGTGGACTTACTGCTACCAGTGCGGGATGGCCGCTCAATGCGGCTTCTGTAGAGTAAAACCCGGGATAGGAAATTCCTGTTACAGCTACTTTTCCATTGTTATTGCTTACATTATTAACCAACCAATCAATGGTGTCGTATGCATCGCTCGCTTCGTCAAACTCTTTTCCTTTCTTGTCTTTCTTAAACGGCCTTACATCCATAAAAGTTCCTTCACTCATGTATCGACCACGCACATCCTGAAATACGAAAATGTATTTTTGTCTGGCGAGTTTCATCCTGAAATCACTTTCCCAGAAGGGCGAAAAATTATCTTCTCCATAAGGACGACACGAATAAGGCGTACGCGACATCAAAAACGGATGTTGCAAGAGGGTATCTTTTGGTATGTAAATGGCAGTAAACAATTTGGTTCCATCCCGCATGGGAATGTATCTTTCTATTTTATCAAAATTGCTGACAAACCAGATGCTGTCTGTGTTTTGCCCATAAGAACTAAAGGATAAAAGAAGTAATAAAAAAGGAGATAAAAAATTTTTCATGCTCATTAATTTTAACGCAATCGCAGGCTAAAAGTAAATCAAATTCTTTCACGGCCGATAAAAACGAACCGATTCGTACCTGATTTTTTTGAAATAATCTCTCCCGACAAATATTTGTTTGCAAGATCGCCGGATTATCATTTTTCCATAACCATCTTAAAACATTATCCTGATTTTGACAGAAAAGATTCGTAGAAAGAAATTATTATAATTAATTTGGCAACCCGATTACTATTTTAAAAATAAGTTTGCTTAAAATCTTTTGTATGAAATTTTACATCTATGTTCTTGCGTTTTCTCTGTTGATGATGGCCGGATGTACCGGAAGCGATAGTACTGAAAGTGAAACTGTGCCAGTGGATACGGTTACTTCTACTACAATAGAAATCGACAGTTCGGACATAGGATCTACCATTACCAATATTCCTCCACTTTGGAGAGTGGAAGTACAGGAAGATCAGTCAGAAAAATTAAAACAACCGGAAACCAATGCATCGGCATCTCTTGCGCCACAGGAAATAGTAAGTGCGCTGAACGAAAGCTATCCGGATATTCATCTTAATTTTAAAAGCCTATCTCATGACACGGCTTACATTTCCATTCCTGAAAGCAGTTATCTCACAAACCAGATCGGTAATACCGGTGCGTACAATTATCTGGCCACGGCGGTGTTTAACATCACAGAAGCAAAAGGGGTAAAGTATGTCAACTTCGAATTCAAGGTTGGCGACCATGCCACTCCGGGTACCTACAAAAGGGATGACTTCAAGAAACTGAGATAACCGATACGGCACTTTAGAGAAACGAAAGTATCGATTTAACTCCGACCTTTGGGATTTAGATCATTTCATGAAAACAACAAATCAACTTTTAGATTTATTAGCGCTCACGCAAATTGATCATCTAACCTTTGAGGGTAAAAGTGAGAGTGTGGGCAGCCCCAACGTTTTTGGCGGGCAAGTGTTGGCGCAGGCTTTGAATGCGGCATACCAAACCATAGCGGAAGAAAGATTGTGCCATTCGATGCACGCTTATTTTATACTTCCCGGTGATCTGGAAAAACCCATTCACTATAAGGTTCAAAAAGTTCGTGACGGCGGCAGCTTCACCACCCGCTATGTATCGGCTGAGCAGGATGGGAAATCCATCTTTGTGCTGGCTGCATCTTTTCAAATTAAAGAAGAAGGTTATGAATACCAGGTTGAAATGCCCGATGCGCCCCGACCGGAAACCTTGATGAGCCTTGAGGATATATACAATCAGGCTAAAGCATTTCTGCCACAAAAGTTAGCTAATTATCTGGGCAGAGAACGTCCGGTAACCTTTAAGCCATCCGTGCTCCCCGATTTGTTTGAAAGGAAAAATATGCCTCCTTATCAAAATACCTGGTTCAGATTAAACGATATTTCTGAAGAAATCAGCGTCAGACAATTTCAACAGGTTCTGGCTTACACCTCCGATTATAATTTATTAACCACTGCTCTGCATCCACATGCTTCGGTAGCTCATGCCGGCAATACCATGCTGGCCAGCCTGGATCATGCTCTTTGGTTTCATCAGATTCCTGAGCGTTATTCCGACTGGTTTTTGTTTCATATAGATGTAGAGAGTCTGTCGAATGCCCGGGGTCTTGTGTCCGGAAAGATTTTTAGCAGCGATGGCAAACTTATCGCTTCGGTCGCTCAGGAAGGATTGATCAGAAAACAGATTAAAAAGAAGTAGTGTCCGAAACTTATTTTCTCCCGATAACAAAACCGGAGTTTATTTTCAATCCAATTACGTGGTTGTTTTTACGTTTCCT
>JBIQMB010000536.1:0-3000 GCA_044463745.1 Chitinophagaceae bacterium
ACCTCCAAGCCATGGTTCAGTAAAGGAGAAGTTGTATGATCTGAATTGTTTACCATTGCTTTGCGCCCGTAGGCTGAGTTTTTGACCATCGCCCACCGGCAGCGGATTCCAGGCTTTTTTATTCCATATATTATATATAGAGAAGTTATTAAAAGAAACGCCAAGGGTACCCGTCAGACCAATGTAGCCACCAAACCCTGCCGAAAGTTCAAGCTGATCTGAAGATTTCTCAACCAGATTCCAGGTGATATCAACCGTTCCATTTTCAGGATCGGGGTGAATACCCGGATCAATTTTTTCCGCGTCAAAATAGCCTAAGGCACCCAGTTCACGGATCGATCGCATGATATTTTCCCTGCTAAACTTTTCGCCCGGAATGGTTCTCAACTCCCTCCGCACCACATGCTCTTTCGTTTTATCATTGCCGGCTATTTCTACTTTACCAATGGTAGCCTGAGGGCCTTCCTGAATTCTCATTTCAAAATCAATCGTATCATTATATACCGAAATCTCTACCGGTACAATCTTGAAAAAGAGATAACCATCATCCATATAGTAGCTGGAAATATCCCCACCCTCTTGCGAAGGAATAGTGCCAAGACGTTTATTCATCCGCTCCGAATTGAATATTTCACCTTTTTTAATTCCGAGTAACACATTCAAAACAGAATCGGAAAATTTGGTATTTCCTTTCCAGGATATATCGCCGAAATAATATCTTTCTCCTTCTTTCAATTTAATAGCCACATCCAAACCGGCTCTTTCCTGATAAGTGGTATCAGCCTCAATAATGGCATCTCTGTAACCCAGGGAGTTATAATAATCTAAAATTTTAAGTTTGTCTTCCGCATATTTCTTCTCATTGAATTTGGAATTGGCAAACAGCTTGAACCGGAAATAAGGATCAAGAAATGCACGGGTTTCGGAAGGAATCAACGGGCCATTCGCTTCTACATAATCTCTGAAGCCAAGCCGGTTTTTCTTTTCAGGTGCATATACATTATTTGCATTAGCCGGGAAAAGAGAGATACGCGTCTTCTCCTTGGTACCTTTCATTTGCTTCTTCAACTTCAGCGCCGATACATTTTCGTTTCCTGCAAAGTAGATTTCATTCACCCTCACCTTAGCTTTCTTATCTACATCAAACAAAAGATTTACGGCATTCGGATTTTTTGAATCTTTTGACTGTATGACATTAACATCTACGTTTCTGAATCCTTTATCAATGAAAAATCTTTTAATCACCCCGGCCGCTGTTATTTTAAGTGCCTCGGTTACACGCGTCTGCCGGCCTTTGGCCAAACCTAATTTTGGCATCAAATCTTCTTGCTCCGATTTGGTTACTCCTTTGAATTTGAATGAAGTGAGAGAAGGACGGTCAGTAATTTGAATTTCAATCCCAATATCATTTCCTTGAAGGCTGGTAATAAATATCTCTACATTTGAAACCAGACTTTGTTTCCAAAGATTGTTAATGGCTTTGGCAAAAGATTCGCCGCCCGGTATATTAACTTTATCCCCAACAGACAAGCCTGAGATGGAAATGATTAATCCCGGATCAAAAGATGTAGAACCCGTGACCACGATACTGGATATGGTATATTGCTTTGGTGACCTGGAATTAAATATATTTTCTAATTCAGGGTTGACAGACGTAGGCACAGTATCTTGTACAACAGCCTGAGCAGGCAAATTTCCACGCGTGGTGTCAACTTGTGCTGAGGCAAAAGTAAAGGAAAAAGCGGCTGCTGCTATCAAGACATAAATCTTGCAGATCCGGAGCATTCATTAAATTTTAAATAGGGGGGCAAATTAATTTTATTAATCGTAAGTAATTGTTAAAGCAGTTCCAAAATAAAGGGTTGAATCTAATACTGTTCTACATTTTAACCACTTATTTGTTCACTCGTTTTTCCGAACCTTCTTTCGCGGTTTTGAAAGTTAAAAATGGCTTCATATAGGTTTTCTTTCCTGAAGTCGGGCCAGAGGGTATCGGTAAAGTAAAGTTCGGAGTATGCGATTTGATAAAGTAGAAAATTGCTGATCCGATACTCGCCGCTGGTTCTGATAACCAGTTCCGGGTCAGGAAAGTCTGAAGTACAAAGGAATTTGGCAAAAAGTTTGGCATCTATATCAGCCGGATTCAAACTTCCCGTAGCGGCCTCTTCCGCAATCTTTTTTACCGCGTTTACAATTTCCCATCTGCTGCTGTAGCTCAGGGCCATAACCAGATTCATGTGCGTATTGTGAGCCGTCTCCTTTTTTGCTTCATCCACCTCCCTTTGTGCCCCTTGAGGAAGCTGTGCAATATCCCCAATCACATGAAGTCTGATTTTATTTTTATTCAACGTAGGTACTTCTTTCTTAATGGTATCTACAAGTAGCTCCATTAATCCGGTAACCTCATCGCGCGGGCGATCCCAATTTTCGGTACTGAAAGCGTACAGGGTAAGGTATTTAATGCCTAATTCAGCACAGCCTTCCACGATATTTCGTACACTTTCCACACCGTGAAAATGACCATATAGCCGGTCATGTCCTTTTTCTTTAGCCCACCGGCCATTGCCGTCCATAATGATGGCGATATGCTTCGGCAACTTTTCCTTTATCAGTTTTTCTTTAAGGCTCATGCTTGTTTAAGATGTTGCCAAATGTAGCAAGATTTTAAAATTAATGATACAATTGAGATTGCTCTTTTTTTTCCATAAATAGATTTTTACCACAATTCATTTCACTGAAGTGGATTACGATTGAACAGCTATGGATACAATTACCCGGTAATGTGCGTGACTTCGGTACATTATGATTAAAAACCGGATTTTGCTCCTTCCTGTAGCCATCGGTAACCAAGGATATAAAAATATTACCATTGGTTTCGAAAGATCATTTGTCTGTTACTTACCTTTAGAGCTAAATTATCATAATACTACCGTCTTAATCTATTCCAAATTTTGTGCAATGAAAAAGATGACTATCCTTTTTAGCCTAATGCTTTTTTTG
>JBIQMB010000537.1:0-2964 GCA_044463745.1 Chitinophagaceae bacterium
GACCTTTGATAAGGTAAGAGGAGACAGCGACTCGGTGGCCGGCCTGGTGCTGGAGATTGCCGGAGATTTTCCGGAAGAAAATGTAGAACTACCATACGAAGGCTTTATTTTTACACCGCTTCAAATCAGTAAAAACAGAATACTGAAAATAAAGATTAGAATGCCTGATACCCTTGAAAATGAAAAATAAAATCCCCTTTTTTATACTCCTGGTTTTCTTCTTTTTAGGTTGCAATTCGCCTTACACAAAGAAGAGAACCGGCTATTTCAAAATTGACTTTCCGGAAAGAGCATATCAGTCTTTTTCGGAACCGGGATATCCTTACAGCTTTGAGTATCCCGTATATGCCAAAATTATTAAAGACAGCAGCCTCTTCGATACAAACGACCCGTATTGGATTAATGTGGATTTTCCGGATTTTAATGGAAAGATATTTATCAGTTATAAGAAGATAGGAGGTTCATCTACCTACAAAGTGAAATCGCCCGATGGCACATACCGCGATTCTACGTCTAAGAATGATTTTATGCAATTGGTGAATGATGCTTACAATCTGTCCTACAAAAACGACATCAAAGCTTATGCTATCGACGACAGTGTTATGCACACACCCAATGGGTTGACGGGCATTTATTTTTCGCTAAGTGGAAATGTGGCCACGGCGCATCAGTTTTTTTTATCCGATACGACTCGCCATTTTTTAAGAGGGGCTTTATATTTTAATGCTACCCCCAACGAAGATTCGCTGGCACCGGTTAATAATTTTCTTCAGCAGGATTTAAAACACATCATCAATACGATGAAATGGAAACCTTAACGAGGATTGTGGGATAAGGGATTCCCGATTGAACAACAAGAATCCGGAACACCTTCAAAATATCATAAACGTGCCCGAATTGACGATGTTTAATGTATCAGATTGTTAAGGTATGTATTCAATTACAAATACCGGATCAGCTTGGCAGGATTTGCCTAATTTTGCAGAATGATTGCTATAGATAATATCCTGGCGGTAGATGAAATTATTGAAGAGCACTTCGTTTGTGACCTTGAAAAATGTAAAGGAGGTTGTTGTGTAGATGGAGATGCGGGTGCGCCGCTGGAGGATGTGGAACTAAAATACCTTGAAGAAATTTATCTGCAGGTAGAACCTTATCTCACAAAGGAAGGCAAAGAACTGATTGCCAAAAAAGGGTATTACGAAAAAACAAGAGAATTTGGCTGGGTAACGCCTACCCTAAAAAACGGCATGTGCGCTTATGGCACCGTGGATGAAAAAGGAATAGTGAAATGCGGAATTGAAAAGGCCTTTAATGAAGGTCAGTTTCAGGTATCCGGTAAGTGGAAGAAGCCGATCAGTTGTCATCTTTTTCCGATTCGGGTTAAGGAAACCCGCACCACTACCATGCTCAATTATGAGCCCCGTCCGGGATTATGCGATCCTGCCTGTACCCTTGGCCGACAGTTAAAAGTGCCTGTTTACCGGTTCTTGAAAGAGCCCCTTATCCAAAAATTTGGCAGTGAATTCTTTGATGCACTGGAAGCTGCCGCTCAACATTTAAAAGAAGAAAACCCGTCATAATACTGCTTCATGAAAAAACTTTTCTTGTTCATTTCGGTTGCTGCACTTTACTTTTCATGCACGCCCAATACTACCAAAATTGATAACAGCCTTCAAAAATATTTCGATGCCGCCGGTGTTAAAGGCACCTTTGCCATGCTGAATAACCAGAGGGGAATTGTAACGGTATATAACATGGCTTTGGACACACAGCGTGTGGCTCCGGGCAGTATTTTTAAAATCGTTCAAACGCTAACCGGTATAGAAACCTCAAGGCTTACAACCGAAGATTCGCGCCTGCATACTACGGATACTTCGTTGGCCGGTGTTAGTCTTAAAAAAGCATTTGAAGAAAATAACCGGGCCTATTTTGACGTCCTGACTCAACGCCTTGGTACGGATACACTGCAACGGTGGTTAACCAATATTAATTATGGAAATATGCAGGTTAATCCCGTGGATTCTTCCTGGGACGCAGGCTCACTCAAAATTTCACCGGATGAGCAACTGGGGTTGATGTTTAAAATCTATTTTGACAAACTTCCTTATCAGAAATATGCCCAGCAAATCATTAAGGAATTGATGCTTAAAGAAGACAACACACTCTACAAGTTAACCTATGCTACGGGTAGCCTGGCAGGTAATGAAACAAGCGCATGGATTTCGGGCTGGATTGAGGAAAACCGCCACGTTTATTTTTTTGTTACCCGAATCATTACAGATAAGAGCCCATCCGAAGCAGAAAAAACGGTGCTTGATATCACCAAAGATATTCTATTATCCAAAGGATTTTTTAAGGGGAAAAACTAATCTTTTTGAGTGCAAACTTTTGACATTCTACTGTTTCTCTTCACTCATTTAATCGGGTGATTTCATACAAAGAGTCAGCCCATCATAGGCCAGATGAATTCCTTCAGGAAGTTCTTTACTAATATCTGCATGTTTGCCCAGTTGGTGACTGATATGGGTAAAGTAGGCTTCCGGTACATTTAACTCGTGTACGATTTGAATGGCCTCCTGAAGTGTAAAATGGGAGATGTGTGGCGACTTTCTAAGCGCATTCAATACCACTACTTTGCTTCCCAAAACCTTTTTCCGTTCATTTTCATCTATCCGATTGGCATCTGTGATATAGGTGAAATCTCCAAACCGGAAACCGAGCACAGGCATGTGCAGATGGTAAACCAGAATTGGGATTACGGTAATATCTCCGATGGTAAATGGAGCTTTTTCAGAAATAGTATGCAATTTTATCTCGGGCACACCCGGATATTTTTCTTTTTCAAAGACGTACGGAAATTCGCGCCTCAGGGCATTTTGCGTCATTTCATTGGCATAAACATCCATGGGCTTTTGCTGAAAGTAGCAATAGGCTTTCACGTCGTCCATGCCTGCAACATGA
>JBIQMB010000538.1:0-2963 GCA_044463745.1 Chitinophagaceae bacterium
ACGATTTAAAGCCAAAGCTTCCAAAGCAGCGCAGGCGCAAAGCATCGTAAAGAGACTTGAAAAACTGGAGAGAATCGAAAACACCGAACTGGAAAGGCCCAATATGCGGATCAATTTTACCATTGATCAAACACCCGGCAAAATACTTTGCACCCTTAAGGACGCATCCAAAAGTTTTGGAAAAATAAAGATTCTCGAAAACGCCTCTGCAGAAATTAATCGCGACGATAAGATTGCGCTCATCGGAGCCAACGGAAAGGGAAAATCAACAGTACTCAGGATGATTGCAGGTACTGAACCCTTTGATGGTGAAAGAATTCCGGGCCACAATGTCAGACAGTCGTTTTACGCCCAGCACCAGTTGGAAGCATTAAACATGGAGCACACGGTACTGGAAGAACTTGAATACAGTGGAAGCGGAAAGACAGACCTGGAGCTTAGGACATTGCTGGGCTGCTTTTTATTTAGTGGCGATGATGTAAGCAAAAAAATAAAGGTTTTGAGTGGAGGGGAGAAAGCGAGGGTAGCACTTGCGAAAACCATCGCAGGAAAAGGGAATTTTTTATTACTGGATGAACCGACAAACCACCTCGACATGCATTCGGTCGATTTACTCATCGAAGCATTGCAGCGTTATGAAGGTAGCTACATCCTGGTAAGCCACGACCGTTATTTTATCAGTAAAACAGCTAACAAAATCTGGGAAATTGAAGATCATCAGATAAAAGAATTTGCCGGTAGTTATGCAGAGTGGGAGCAATGGAAAAAAGACCACGCAAAGGAGCAGGTAGCTACCGACTTGCGTGAGAAAAAAGAAAAAAAAGAAGCGGCAAAATCAAGAAATAACACAGAAGAGAGAGAGCGCCAAAAAGAGTATCAAAGAATAAAAAAACAATTTGAACAAGCAGAAGAAAAGTTAGAAAAACTTAATGAAGAAAAATCATCGCTTGAAGCACAATTGGCTCTTCCGGAAATATATTCTGATAGCAACAAGTTTGCAGAAACAGAGAAGCTTTACCAGCAAAAAATAGCTTCATTGAAAAAAGAAAACAAACATTACGAGCAGCTTTTCGAAAAAATGATGGCCTTTGAAGAAGAATAATCTTCCGGAACTGATTCTCTTGCCAATCATTGTTCATAACATCCAATATCGGGCGGATTCTGTCTGAGTTTGCCTTCCAGATCATATAGAAACGGAACAGGTTTTCCATTTTTTATAGCCGGAGACTGAGGGTCACTTATTCGGAAATCATAATAATTTTTGCTCGTATTGATGCTGTCAAATAAGGGTGGTGTATTCAAATGGCAGTTTGTAAATTGCACTAAAGGAACGGCATCCTTTGCCTTATAAATACTATGATCAATAGAAACATTAAATGTTCCGCTTCCTCTTTTATCAAGAAATAATTCATTATCCACATTGCCGTTATCGCCCCAAAGAATACAGTTTATGATATTCAGATTCATGTCTGCAGTATATACCACATCCGAAATCTTATAGTAATCCACCGCCTGCAAAACCGGTGCCTTATGATTAATAAAAAAACTGCCATAGGAAGCCACCGTGCAATTAACAAAGGCATAGTCGCCGCCTAAAAGCAAATTTATGTTGCTGCCGCAATTAGCAATCAGCGAATTATCAACCCGAAGCGAAGAGTTAAGCGCCAGGATTCCCGCATCATAAATATTTTCTATCCTTGACTGCGAAATGGTCACTTTTGGGTTCCCATTGTCTGCCATCTGCTCCGCAATGATTCCCTGATATGCATTTTTTACAATCGTACTTTTCAGATAATTATTCCGGCTCGAAGCTGTGAAATAAATTCCGGGCCATGTGGCTGGCAAATCCTTGTAATCAGCATCTCTTCTATCTCCGGCAAATGTTACAGGAGCAGAAACTTCACCTTCAGCATGCAAGGTGCCATCTACTATAACCGGAGCCGTGGCATGCACATATACCGAAGTGCCTTTTTCTATCCTCAGGCTTATACCTGTATCCACTTTCAAAAATCCTGAAATGACAATAGGTAATATGTTATTCCATGTGGTATCAGCCTTTATAGTTTTATTTTTCAGAAAAAAAGCATTCTGCCCATAAGCCCTTAACTGCACCCAACGCGAGCGGCCGTTGTACTTCACTTCAATGCTATCTTCCAAAATAAAAGGTTGCGTACGATCATCCGGCTGCACATACACCTGAACAAAAATATAAAGACTGTCATTTGCATTCATTACTTCATCAGTGGATTCATATCCGGGCCTACCGTTAATGTTTAATTTAAAGGGCGAAGTACCTCCTCCGGCAAGCCTGATAGAAGAAAGTTTCAGCTTCTGATCGTTCGGATTGATGATTTTAAACACATCAGTTACCGAGCCTACAGATGTAAAAACCGTATCAAAAAACAGTGTATCGGCACTGAAGGAAATCATGGCATCCGGTCCCTGAATAAAGGATTCCTTTTTACATGAAAAAACAAGCAAAGTAAAAGCAATCAATATCAAAGTGCCGGGCCGGATCAAAAGGAAAAATTTTAGATTAAAATGGATTCAATTTTCTCAAAAGCTATGTGTGGTTTGTCGCCATTCCACAAAATATTATAGATTGTTTCAGCGATGGGCATTTCGGCTTTCACCTTCTGATTAATGACAAAAATCCCTTTGCTGGCATTATACCCTTCGGCCACCATATTCATTTCCAGTTGAGCTGATTTTACAGAATACCCCTTCCCTATCATATTGCCAAAAGTCCGATTTCTGCTGAATAAGGAGTAACAGGTTACCAGCAGATCGCCCAGGTAAACACTTGCGGCATAATTAGTAACCAAATCCCCTTCGGCTCCATGCTGTTCATCCATTGCCGCTCTCCCTACTTCTACATGCCGGCCTGATCTTTTCAAAAACCCAACCATTTCATCTGCGCTGTTGGCGATCAAAACACTTAAAAAATTATCACCGTACTCAAG
>JBIQMB010000539.1:0-2959 GCA_044463745.1 Chitinophagaceae bacterium
GGAGCACCATTTTCAAATACGATGGGCGGTTTAGTGAAATCATACACAAAAACGTTTTGTTTGGTTGATTTCAACTCTACATTCTGATCATATACCAGTGTCATATTATCTCCCTGATACATTTTTATATTATTCACACCAGGCTTGGTGGCATAGAATCTACCGATCGAGCCACTTGGGATGGCATTCATTGTTACCAGTGGTGCCTTTTGATTTATCCATACACCGTTGAGCTCCACCTTGGTTATGTTATTGGCCGTACCGGCTGTTAACGGCACATAATAATGAAGCTGAAACTGCGCTTTATCACCTGCGGGTTCCGTTTGATATTCTATGACATGTTTTTGACACGAGAGGGAAAAAAACGTCAGGAAAAATATTAAAAACAGATTATTATACTTTTTCATCTTTATAATTGTTTTCTGTATTAGAATTAATTTGTCGGATAGCCATTTGGATAAGCAAACCATGGAATGGAGGTATGATAATTAGGTGCTGTACCCGAGATCGGTTTTAATTTCTCAAGTGATGGTACGTTCCACATGTACTCCGAATTATACCTTGGTCTTAGTCTGTATTCAGGCGATCCTTCGTTCAGGACATTATAACTCGACTTACGATTTTGAACCTGTGCAGGAGCCAGGTAGAGTCCTTTGTAAACCTTCGTCGGGTCTGTATCCCACTTTTGATCAATACGCGTTTCAGTCCATCCATTTCCTTCCGAAGGATAATCACCCGTGTAGGCAATATCGTAATGATACTTTCTCATGTCGGTCCATGCTTCGATAGCTCCCCATGGATAAAGTGCCACCCATTTTTGCATCATAATATGAGAAAGGGTAAATTCTGATTCTGGTAAATTGTTTACATAAGGCCCATTCACGTATTCATCGGCCAATATGTTAAACACCCCTTTGGTAAGTTTATCTCCTCCTGCTGCCTTGCCTGCTGCACCCGGGTAGATGTACTTGGCCGTAAACGCCATATCGGCTTTCACACCTTCTTTAAAGGCATTAAAGGCGTTGCTCTTTTGGCCTAATTTCCAATAGGCCTCTGCCAGGCAAAACTGAATTTCCGCATACGTGGTTAAAATATAAGGCGCATCATCTCTGTAAATCCACTTTCCTATTCCATCGGTAGTGGTTAATGATGCTTCGTTTCTTCCATAGTAAGACGGAGCGGTTCCGATTGATCCGGTTTGGCTTGTAAAGCTGCCACCCAAATAGGAATAAGCTTTCACACTATCGATGTTATCAAGATTATTGTAATTAGGATTTGAAGCTGTTCCCAACTTAACAGCCACCCTTGGATCGAAATGTCCTTGCTGATCTCTCAAAGTATCTGTGATAATCTGCTTGTCGGCCAACTTGAAAGGAAATGTTGCACTTGTACCTTCCCTGACTTTATCTCCGGTTGCCTGATCATAATAGGGTACAGACCCTGTAAATACCTGAACCGCATATTCATGCTGAAAATAAACCCAGCTAAGGTTTCCTCTGCTTGTTCCCCAAAAATTATTGTAAGAAGAGAATGGAGCACTTGCAGAACCACCTGGCACTTTCATCGTAGCATCATCATCAGATGATTTAAATGACTTACCTGCCGCATCTATTAATTCTTGTGCATATTTTGTTGTAAAGTCAGCTCTGTTACTTAGTGAAATCAGATTGCGAACGATGACAGCATATGCAAATTTTGTCCACTTTGCTTTATCACCCTGATAAATAAAATCGTTTGCACTTATTTTGGAGCCATAAGCCGTGTTATCCTCCTTTTGGAGTAATTCGATGGCTTTATATGCCCACTCTCTCACCTGATCGTAAATGACATCCTGATAATCGTAACTGTGCGAGAGTTTTCCGGGTTCAAAGGCTTCCTTCATGGGGAGATCAGCGTGAATCTTGGTCATCACATCCCAGGAAAATGCTTTCATGGCGTACCCAATACCGGCTAAAGTCCAATTTGAAGCTGCTTCAGACTGATTGATCATATTTTCAAGATTCATTCCCTGGTTCCAATACACCATTCGCCATACCTCTCCACCTGCATCACTGCCCAGGTAGTAATAGTTTTGCGCAAATGCAGGATAAGATGTCGTTCCCTGCATTTGAGCCAGAGAACCAATAGCCCGGATATCCCAATAAATACCCTGGTACTGCTGGGTAATATTAGCCAGATATAAATAGCCTTCCGCATAATCAGGCGCATCAACGTTTTTGTTTACGTCAAGCCACTTTTTACATCCGAATCCGGTGAAGATTAATGCGGAGATAAAAAATATTGTTACTTTTTTCATAATTAATAAATTAAATAATTAGATTTTTTTTACTGGAACGAAACGCTCAAACCAATTGCAAAACTTCTTGGCATAGGCAATGACCAAACATCATACCCTTCTCCACCAGTACCTCCGGCAGCAGCCGACATGGTGTTACCTACAGCATCCACACCCGAGTAATTCGTCCATGTGAATAAGTCGTTTCCAACAATATACAAATCCGCGTTTGAAATTAATTTGGTTCTCTTCAGCAAGCCTGATGGCACCCTATAGGTTAATCTTACTTCTTGAAGTCTCAGATAATTTACATTCTTTTCAAGCCAGTCTTCATCATTACCCGGGAAGATAGATGCACCATATGCGTTGTAATCAACAGATATATTATTAATCGTCGGATCTTTTGAATTCTCGTTACCGTCTCTTAATACACCCTTAAAGATTACAGGTGGTCTTTCGCGGAGTTCCACGGATTCCCAGCTCTTTCCGTTCGACATCATGGCACGCTTGGTACCATTAACCACCGTCGCATTGTACCGGCCGGCAAAAAGTCCGGATAATCTGAAGTCTTTGTAAGTAAGACTGGTAGATATACCAAACCTCATTTTTGGTTCCCTGTCACCAATTACTTTCCAAACAGAAGATACAATCGGTAATCCGGTTGTCGGTTCAATCAGAATATCT
>JBIQMB010000540.1:0-2957 GCA_044463745.1 Chitinophagaceae bacterium
TTCATTAACTAAACTAAACCAAAGTTATGTATTTGTGTTCAGATTCCTTTGAGGGTTTTAGCAATAACCCTGTCTATCGAAGGAAATTACTTAAAACTCTACTGGCTATGAAGCTGACCGTTTTCCTTCTCCTTGTTGGCAGTTTGCATGTGAGTGCCAATGGTTACTCGCAAAATGTGACACTGTCAGCAAAGAATGCGCCGCTGGAGCGGGTATTCAAGAGTATCCAATCCCAGACGGGCTACGGATTTTTTTACGACAAAGCATGGATGAAAAAAGCATCTCATGTTACGATTGATGTCCGTAACACGCCGCTTCAGGAAGCACTCAATCTTTGTTTTGCCAATCAACCGCTGACCTACGATATCATCGGTGAAACGATTGTGGTAAAGCAAAAAGAAGAGAGGGTAGTGGTGCCTACCGACAGATTTAATTCTGCTAAAAATTTATTAGCGGAGTCGGTTGATGAAATGACACCTCCGCCTGTGGTTATTCGCGGTGTGGTTAAAAATGAAGAAGGCAACCCAATAGACGGAGCCAGTGTGGTTTTGAAGGGAACAAAAACGGGAACCACCACCAATGCTAATGGTGAATTTTCATTAGAGATTCCCAACCCCGGTCTCCCAATCGAAATCTCTGCTGTGGGATATGAAAGAACCGAGATCAGGGGAGTGGCCGGCAGGGTTCTTACGATAGTTTTAAAGCAGTCGATCATGACAACCGAAGAAGTGGTTATCAATACCGGACTTTTCCGAAAGAATGAACAGAGCTTTACAGGATCAGTGACCACTGTTACAGCCAAAGAACTGGCTGAATTTGGCAACCGTAACCTCATTACCTCTCTTCGCAATATTGATCCTTCATTCAATGTTATTGAGAGCAATGCTTTCGGATCCAATCCCAACAGACTTCCCGAAATCCAAATACGTGGTAATTCAAGCATTCCCAACGTTACCGATCTTAAAGATCAGACCCGGGTAGATTTGAATACACCGCTGATTATTATCGATGGATTTCAGGCTTCTCTGCAAAAAATGTACGACCTGAACGAAAATGAAGTGGAAAGCATTTCAATCCTGAAAGACGCAGCTGCAACTGCCATGTATGGCTCACGCGGTGCAAACGGTGTTATCGTTATCAATACGCGCCCGCCTATGATGGGCAAGCTCCGGCTTTCTCTGCGGTCGGATATCAACTTTGAAGCGCCCGATCTTTCGGCCTACAGCCTGCTCAACGCCAGGGATAAACTGGATCTGGAATACCTGGCAGGATATTATAATAATGCGCGAGCTGAACAAGATCTTCCGCTTAAGAGATATTACAATTATTTATTAGGTGAAGTTAACAGAGGCGTGGAAACTGACTGGATGGCTATTCCGCTGAGAAATGGAGTAGGGCAGAGACACAATATCCGTATTGAAGGAGGTGACAGACAATTTCGATATTCAGCATCGGCACAATACAATGATATCGAAGGGGTGATGAAGGAATCGTACAGAAGAACCTTTAATGGCAATATTTCACTGGCTTATACATACCGTAATCTAAGGATTAAAAACAACCTTCAGGTGCTTCAGGGCAAAACCAGTGAATCGCCCTATGGTACTTTTGGCGATTATACACGCCTCAATGCTTATTGGACACCTTACGATAGTGCCGGTCGCATTGTAAAAACCCTGGGTCATCCCGGTAATTTTGACTACACCGGATATTGGCCTACCGGTCTTCCCGGAAACCCGATGTTTAACGCCACTTTGAAAACATTTGATAAGACGGCAACAACTGAAATATTTAACACCACTTCCATTGAATGGACCATCATCAATAATCTCTTACTGAGAGCCCAGTTAGGTTTGACCAAGGGTGTGGTACAGAGCGACAGATTCAGGCCGGCTGATCATACTGCCTTTTTGAATTACACTGCGGATGATGTTTTTAGAAAAGGTGATTACCTGTATGGCATCAGAAATTATCTGAACTACGATGGTTCCATAAACTTGCAGTACAGTAAAGTTTTCGACAGAAAGCACATTTTGACTGCAGGAGCAGATTATAATATCAGACAGGGCAGTTTTTCCGATTACAGCTTTCTGGCAGAGGGATTTCCTAATGCAAATTTTGATTTCATCTCCATGGCTTTACAATATGCTCAGGGAGGTAAACCTAATGGAAGTGAAAGTTTGACGAGAGCGGTTGGCTTTACCGGAACGTTTAACTACATATACGATGGCCGGTACTTTGTTGACGGATCGTACCGTATAGATGGTGCTTCACAGTTTGGAACGAACAAAAAATTTGCTCCTTTCTGGTCTGTGGGTGCCGGATGGAACGTACATAATGAAAAGGGCTTATTTAGCCAGTCAGGCAGCCTGAACAGATTAAAAATAAGGGGTTCCATCGGTGTTACCGGATCGCAGAATTTTAATGCCTATCAGGCCTTGTCAACCTATCAGTATTATACTGCCGATCGTTATTTTGCCTGGATGGGTAGTTACCTAATGGGACTTGGAAATCCTGATTTGAGATGGCAACAAAAGATTCAGTACAACATAGGGTTTGATGCAGAATTCCTCGATAGAAGGTTAAAGGTAACCGGTGATTACTATACCAGCAGCACTGATGGTTTGGTATCGTCAGTTGACCTTCCTTTGTCAAGCGGGTTCTCCAGTTTTGTGGATAACATTGGAAAGATCAGCAACAAAGGTTTTGAATTAAAAGCAACCGGTATCCTGGTAAACATGAGAGGATTTACCTGGTCAGTATCTGCCGCTGCCCTGCAAAACAGAAACAAAATAATGGAGACTTCTAAAGCATTAAAGGATGCGCAGGCTACAATACTGAATGGTACATCTGATCCGGGTACTTTGTACATTGAAGGATATTCAAGCAATACCATTTGGGTGGTTCCATCTCTGGGTATTGACCCAAGCACGGGCAAGGAATTGTATTTAGGAAAA
>JBIQMB010000541.1:0-2955 GCA_044463745.1 Chitinophagaceae bacterium
AATGCATCGCATGAAATGCAGACACCGCTGGCTGTTTTGCAAGGCAAGCTCGATTTGTTGATGCAAACAAACCCTTTAACACCTGAACAGGCTTCGCTCATAGGCGAACTTTCTGATGCGTCACTCAGGCTAACAAAATTGAACAAAACCCTGTTATTACTCACCCGCATAGAGAACAACCAGTTCACTGAAAAAGAACGCATCCCCATTCATGAGATTGTGGAAAAATCCATCACCAACTATTCAGAAATTATAGATTCAAAAAATATCCACGCGCAGTTAAATCTGGAACCGGCTTACTGCCTGATGAACAAAACATTGTGTGAAATACTGATCAATAACCTCATCAGCAATGCCACCCGCTACAACATACCGGGCGGTGAATTATTTATTCAACTGAAAAATAATATCCTGATTATTCGCAACGACGGAAACCCGGCTCCCCTTGATAGCGATAAAATTTTTAAACGCTTTTTCAAAAGCAGCACAGATAAAAACAGCATTGGTCTTGGACTTGAAATAGCTCATAAAATATGCACCCTTAGCGGATATCCGCTTCAATACCGGTTTGAAGAAAACCAACACAGCTTCCAGATTGATTTCAACAAGAAAAGTTAAAGGTTCCGCATCCAACTCATTAATTCAGATTCTGTTCAGTTTTGAGGGTAAAATTTGATTATCAAATAAACCCTTTAAAACTATAAATATGAAAAAAACAAAATCAACCCTCGTAGCGTTCATCTTAGGAGCGCTGTCGGTGGTACTTAGTGTTGCATTGATCAATCACAGCAACGGCACCATTAACAGCATTCTCTCTCCCGATAAAACGCCGGTTTTCCACGCGAAATACGATGTCGGTTCAGTTGGAAATCCTACAGATCCGGCTGTCGTCGGGTTTCAAAGTGCTGCTGAAGCTTCAGTGCCTTCTGTCGTGCATATAAAAACCATAACCAAAGTAAACCGGGTATCAGGCAGGCAAGCGCCCAATATGGGTCCGTTTGGTGATTTCTTTGGTAATGACGATATGCTTCGCCGGTTTTTTGGAGATGGTGGCGGCAACTTTTCCATTCCTGATCAGCGCGCTTCCGGATCGGGCGTTATCATCAGCAGCGATGGCTATATCGTAACCAACAACCATGTTGTAAATGGAGCCACAGATATCACTGTAACATTAAATGACCGGAAAAATTACAAGGCAAAGGTTGTAGGATCAGATCCCAATACCGATTTGGCTTTGATTAAAATTGATGCTAAGAATCTTCCTGTTATGCCGGTAGGAAACTCCGACGAAGCTCGCCTTGGTCAGTGGGTTTTGGCTGTTGGGTATCCGTTAAACCTGGACGTAACCGTAACCCAGGGCATCATCAGTGCCAAGAGTAGAAACATCGGGATCAACCGCCAGGGCAATGCTCCGGTAGAATCTTTTATCCAGACAGACGCAGCCGTAAACCCGGGAAGCAGCGGTGGAGCATTGGTTAACACCCAGGGAGAGCTGATCGGAATCAATTCAGCAATCGCATCCCAGACCGGTTCTTTCGCAGGATACGCTTATGCTATACCATCTAATCTGATGAAAAAAGTTATTGGCGATATCATGAAATATGGTACCGTACAAAGAGGATACCTGGGTATAAGCATGGCACCGGATGAGCTGGACGACTCAGCCAAAAAAGAACTTGGAATTAATGATAACATAAGCGGTGTTTGGATTGCCGAAACAGATCCGCAGGGAGCAGCAGCCGAAGCAGGCCTTAAAAAGGGAGATGCCATCATTAAAATCAATGGCAATGCCGTTTCTACAAATGCCCAGCTTTCTGAAGAAATAGCAAGAATGAAACCCGGTGATAAAGTGAATGTAACCTACATGAGAAATGGTGGTGAAAAATCGACCACAGTTACCCTGAAAGGTAAATTAGGAACCTTTGCAAGCCAGGGCGCAGCAGCACTTGAATCCCTTGGAGCAAGTTTCAAAACGCTGGATAAAGATCAGTTGAGGAAACTGGGTATCAATGGTGGTGTTCAGATCAGCAATATCAACGACAATGGCGTCATTGGTTCACAAACGAATATTCGCGAAGGATTTGTCATTACCAAGGTGGGTGGCATAGCTGTCAATTCAGTGGATGATTTAAAAAGTGCCATCAGCAAACAAGGAAACAATTTCCAGATAGAAGGAATTTATCCGGGTAGCAGAGATATCTACTATTACGGTATTAATGGGTTCAGACAATAATACTTCTTTGGGTTAATGTTTGATAGCGCTCTTTGCAGTTAGTTTTCATGCAGGGGGGCGCTTTTTTTATTGGGTTATTCTAATTTTTTTCATAAGAAGATTCAATGCGTCTTGAATAATCTTTCTCAAAAAAATCTACTGCTGATTTCCTTGATATTCGCTGAATATTTTCCTGCATGTCTATCTGAAATGAGGCCCAACACCAGATTCTTACAATTATATTGCCTCTGGCCGTTTGAAAAATAATTCCTGTGTGTCTTCAGAATCTTTCATGGATGTGATAACCGTATCCAATGGCTTTATAAAAACATTCGGATAATCAACCTCACCAAGTTCAGGCCTGATGGTGTAAGCCAACCGCTCTTCTTCGGTAGAAAATTGCGCATCAACGCCTTCTTTATTGCCACGCGGATCGAGCCGAAACCAGCCAACATCTTCCAAATAAACCGCATTCAATCCATGCAGGGCATAACCCGATTCTACGGTTCCTTTTCTTAAAACCCGCTGATAACAAAATCCCGTTGGGATACCCAGTCCGCGCAACAATGAGGCCAGCAGATGGGCTTTGGCAAAACAGATTCCTTTCCTTTTTTGCAATACATCCCCGGCATTGATGGTGACCTTTTTGTCACCGGTGTCATAAGAGTGAGCGATTTCATCCCTTGCTATTTCAAAAGACAGTTTTGCCTGATCTTTTTTAGAATAGGCGTGCAGCTTGATCC
>JBIQMB010000542.1:0-2954 GCA_044463745.1 Chitinophagaceae bacterium
GGACGATTGGCCTTCAACCATATGTGACAAAGGGATTTTCAAAAATTATTGGCAAAAGAAAATCGACAAGGAATTTAGAAACTTGTTAAGAGAAAGTTCTGTTCTTTTGAGCATAAGCGAGTGCATGTCAGACGAATACTTAAAAAGATATGGACATACCTTTTTACCTTTTCACAATCCTGTAGAAACTGGTCTATGGACAAAGTTCCAAAAAAACAGCTACACATTAGCCTCTGCTCCTATTCTTTTATATGCGGGAAGGATAGGAACCGGAGTTCAAAACTCTTTACGAACGGTAGCTTCATCTGTACAACTGGTCAATCAGGAATTAAAAATTCAATTAAAATTTATTATCAAAACAAATCAATATCCTGAATGGGCAAAAGATTTTTCATGCGTTGAGATTCAGGAGATGGAAGCACATAGTAAAATGCCTGAAATCTTTGGCAAATCAGATTTGTTGATTTTACCATTTGATTTTTCTCCTGAATCAATCAGGTTTACAAAATTTTCCATGCCAACTAAAGCAAGCGAATTTATGATTAGCGGAACTCCCATTATTGTATTTGCCCCCAAAGAAACTGCTCTGGCTTTTTACGCCCAAAAACACGGAATCGCGGAGGTAATTACAGAAGATGATTCTCGAAAACTCGCAGACGGGATAAAACACCTAATATTAAATAAAGACAGAAGGACAGAACTCGGAGAAGCAGCTAAGAAGCTTGCTAAAGAGAAACACAGTGCTGAAATTATAACTAAAGATTTTCTTAACATATTAACTTCTACAGTAAGAAACACCGCCACTTGAATCTATAAATAAAACGACAATATAGAAATAGAAAATAAATAAAGATTACCATGTTTGAAAACAAAACCCTCTTAATTACCGGTGGTACCGGATCCTTTGGAAATGCTGTCCTTGACAGGTTCCTGAAATCTGAAATTCAAGAAATCCGGATATTCAGCCGCGACGAAAAAAAACAAGATGATATGCGGCAATTGTATCAGAATAACAAAATCAAGTATTACATTGGTGATACAAGAGACAAAAGAAGTGTTGACAATGCAATGCATGGGGTTGATTATGTATTTCAAGCTGCCGCTTTAAAACAAGTGCCTTCCTGTGAATTCTTTCCAATGGAAGCTGTACGTACTAATATCATTGGATGTGAAAATGTGATTGATAGTGCCATTGAAAATAAAGTCAAAAACGTTATTGTATTAAGCACGGATAAAGCCGTATATCCCATCAATGCAATGGGCATGTCTAAAGCCCTGAGTGAAAAACTAATGGTAGCAAAGAGCCGGAATCTAAATGGTGACAGCACCGTACTATGTGGCACGCGGTATGGCAATGTGATGGCATCAAGGGGCTCAGTTATTCCTTTATTTATTGATCAGATTAAAAAAGGCAAACCACTTACCATTACCGATCCAAACATGACCCGATTTATGATGACTCTGGAGGATGCTGTAGAGCTTGTTTTATTCGCTTACCAAAATGGAAAGCAAGGAGATCTTTTTGTACAGAAAGCACCAGCAGCTACCATTAGCACGCTTGCACAGGCACTTAAAGAACTGTATAATTCAAATAGCGAAATAAAAATTATTGGCACACGACATGGAGAGAAGGTTTATGAAGTACTGGTAAACCGGGAAGACATGGTTAAGGCAGAAGATATGGGAGAATACTTTAGAATACCGGCCGATACCAGAGACCTCAATTACGCCCGTTTCTTTTCAGAAGGAAAGGACATTTCAGAGGTTGAAGATTATCATTCGCATAATACTATAAGGCTGGATGTGGAAGGTACCAAGAAACTACTCCTGAAACTTGATATAATCAGAAAGGATTTAAATTTATAGTTATGCCCCCTATTCTTATAAAGGGTGGTTCATTTACTGATGACAGAGGGACGCTGGAATACGTAAATCAGGACAACCCCGGATGTTACCGCAGATTTTACCTGATTACTCATCCTAATACAGATGTTGTGCGCGCCTGGCAGGGGCACAAGCAAGAGGAAAAAACATTTTATGTTATTAAGGGAAGTTTCATTATAGCTACGGTACGGCCAAAGGATTTTGATTCTCCTGATGAAAATGAAACCCCAGAATTATTTCATTTACACAGTGCAGAAAAACATTTGCTTCGGGTTCCTGGAGGCTATTACAATGGAATTAAAGCTCTTGAGCCAAATTCAACGATACTGGTTTTTTCCAGTTTCAGCATCAATGAATCAAAAAAGGACGACTATCGACAACCACCGGAAAAATGGTTAGACTGGAAAAATATTCATTAAACTTTTTAAAAATAAGATCAAATTGATAAAAATCGGAATTACCGGACAATCGGGATTTATTGGTTCACACTTAAAAAAATTTTTAACCCTTAAGGAAAATGTGGAAATCATTTCTTTCGATAAAACAACTTTTACTGATCAAAACCGATTAATAGAGTTTGTAAAAAAATGTGATGTCATCGTCCATTTAGCTGCTCTTAACCGGCATAACGATCCGGATATTATTTATCAAACAAATATTGCACTGGTTGATGCCTTAATAAAAGCTTTGGAAACTGCCGATGCAACACCTCACATCATTTTTTCTTCGTCAACTCAGGAAGAAAAGGATAATATTTATGGTAACTCAAAAAAAAAGGGAAGAGAATTATTTCGTGAATGGGCCGTCAGAAATAGCGGAGTATTCACAGGATTGGTTATTCCGAACGTATTTGGTCCTTTTGGGCAACCATATTACAATTCAGTAATCGCTACTTTTTCACATCAATTAGTGAATAACGAAACGCCGACAATCCATTCGGATAATACCCTAAATCTTATTTATGTTGATGAGTTGGTAAAAAACATCTGGGAAATTATTCAAAACAAACAAAATTCGGAAAGACTTTTAATACCGCCAACTGCTGAAAAGAAGGTATCAGAAATTCTTCA
>JBIQMB010000543.1:0-2950 GCA_044463745.1 Chitinophagaceae bacterium
AAAGTTTCCGTTTTCGTCTCTTATCGGAAGATTAGGTGCTTTGAGTGCAGCTTGCCTCCAGATAGATGCAGCATTCATTGCGTTATTAAAGGAATAACTCAAAGACATATCTGCACCAAAAGTGATGGAGGGCGAAACAGTATAGGTTGTATTTATTCTGCCAGTGTAGCGTTGGTAACCATTTTTGATAATGTATGAAGGCTGATCAGTATATGATCCGCTGATAAATATTCTTGCTTTATCCGTTCCCCCCGACATGGTCAAATTCAATTGCTGCGATATTCCAGTTCGCGTTACAGAATCAAGCCAGGATGTGTTATAGGGCGAATTAAAAACATTATTGGTGCCTAGCTGCTTGTAATATTCAGTATAAATTTCATTGTATTGTGGACCATTTAACACCTTGTATTTAGCAATGGGATTTACAGATCCGGTCAGGTATTGGAGGTTGAAGCGTGCTCTGCCTTTTTCTCCTTTTTTTGTAGTGATCAATATCACACCAGCCGAACCGCGCGAACCGTAAATAGCTGTGGCATAAGCATCCTTCAATATTTCAATCGATTCAATGTCGGCTGGATTCAAGGCCGATAATGGGTTACTCTCAAATTCATTTTTTGGATCCAATCTGTCGCTTACATTGGTTCCTCCAAAGCCCATAGCAGCAACGGTTGATGGGTTAAAAACACGATTATTCAAGCCCTTTCCTGAACCGTAAATGGGAATACCGTCAACTACTATCAAGGGTTGACTTCCATCAGGGTTAAGCGTGCTCAGTCCTCTGATGGTAATAGCTGTAGCAGACCCGGGCACCCCAGAGCTGGATGAAACAAAAACACCGGCTGCTTTACCGATAATGGCGTTATCAAACGATAAAGCTGGAGATTTTTCCAACTCTTCACTGGTTATAGATGAAACGGAACCCGTGAGTTTTTCTTTCTTCTCCCTACCATATCCTATTACCACTTCCTGAAGGGACTCATGGTGGGTAAGCATGATAAGGGAGAGGCTCGACGCATGGCACGGAACTTCAAGGGCTGAATACCCTACCGCCGTAAGCAAAAGCGTATCCGTTATTCCTGCTTCAATATGGAACCTGCCATCTTTATCTGTAAAGGTGGCCTTTTTGTTACCTTTTACCTTAACGCTAATCCCCTCCAGAGGAAGTTTGTTCTCATCTCTGATCTGGCCGGAAATTTTACGGAGTGGAAGAATATCCTGGGCAGCTGCCGCAAAAGATGAAAGCAGAACTACCGACAAAATATATATGGTAATAAAACTGAATCTTCTCCTCATCATTAATATTTGGTTTAAACAGCAAAATCATTTTCAGATTTTGCTGTTTTAGATATTATCATATTTTTCGTTCTATTGCAATTTACCTTTCCACACATCATTGATAAACGTGTAGCGATTATTTGCATCTTTTGCACCCAACCCACCTATGATATAAATTGCTCCGTCTTTGACAAACATGCTGAAATCCTTTCTCGCTTTAAAACTTGTTGGAAGTGCCATCACATTGTTATTGTCAACCTTAGTCCAGTTTATACCCTTATCTTCCGATACCCACATATCGCCCAGTAACCCATCGGCGTTTTCACCTCCTACCAAAATCAACCTGTTCTTATCCACAACAACCTGCGGAGCAATTCTTTCTGAAAAAACTGTACTTGTTGTTACCTGGTTCCACGTTACCCCATCTGTCGAATTCCATATTTCACTTAGGTAATTTTTTCCATTATCCATCCCACCGGCTATCCACAGTTTATTGTCGTATGCAAAAACTGCAGGATTAGTACGAGCAATGAATGCGGCAGATGCTGTGACCTGTGTCCAATTTATGCCATCAGATGAACTCCATACATCGTTTTTCGGAGTTCCCGGGATATCCGTATTTCCAAAGGCAGGATAATCATTTCCCCCAATAACCCATAATTTATTATTGAAAACCACGGCTCCGATTCTTTCTCTCTTTGACCATCTTGTTGTAGCATCAGCGGGCTGGTCTGCAGTCCAGCTCAGGCCGTCTGAGGAGCTCCACACCTTATTGGTAACATCATCAAAAGCAAAACCTACGCCGGGTCTGTGGCCGCCTAAAATCCAAAGTTTATTATTAAAATTAATAAAGGCCGGATGCTCTACCCGCGGTACAGAATCACCATTATTATCCACCGCTCTGGTGCGGGTCCAGGTACTGCCGTTTTCTGAAACGTTGCTGGTAAATGAGAATGCACCAAAAGCTCCCATAGTACCGCCAAGCATATAAACTTTTTTGTCCAGATAAGTGGCTACAGATGTATGAAAATTGCCCCATCCTGCATCTGGTGTAAGCTGTTCCCACGCTATTGTTTTAGGATCAACTTTAGAAACATTTACTATCACAGAATAGGTTCGGTTGGTATTACCATCCTGAGCCAATACTGTGTAGGTAACCGGGCTTGTAAAATTATTTACTGTAACTCCCGATTGTTGTTCCACTCCTCCTACCATCACCTTGGCATATGGAACAGCGGTGAACTTGGCTGTCAGTTTAGAAACATCTGTACCGAATGGAAGGCTGTCTGCATTTGAAATCTTTTGCTGAGCTTCATCAATGGTAAAGTTTGCCTGCAATTCATTAATACTAAATGAAGTCAGGCCCGCCAGGTTGCTTAAAACTTCCTTTTTCTTGCATGAAAAAAGAGAGAATGTAATTAAAGCCAGAACCAGTGGCCATCTGAAAGTGAATCTGAAATTTGACATAAGTGTGGGTTTAATAGTTATAGTTATGAGTTTGATGATGATTTAATAACAATGATGCCTTCTTTCATTTCATAGGTGAGACCAAACTTATTGCATGCCATAATCAGGATATTGAATGGATTTTCATCAATATTAAAGTTTCCTGAAAAAGTAGTTTTTATTTGATTTAGATCTTTTTCTTTATCGAATTGCAGGTGATACTTCTGTT
>JBIQMB010000544.1:0-2948 GCA_044463745.1 Chitinophagaceae bacterium
GTGGAAAATAGATATAGGTCAATTTAAAACAGATCCGAACCGCACAACAGCTGGCCGATTTTTACAGCTCTTATCAAGGTTTACTTGGGAATTCCCTCAAACCGTTGTTGGAAAATCATATTCACATATCAGAAACATTTCAGGTGGGGTGTCCAACGTAGAGTATTATGGCGGCGCTACCTTAGTAAATGGAAATACGAATAATCGGAATGATAGGTGGGGTGTCACTTTGGGATCTTATCTTAATGGAAGAAACCTTGAAGCTGATCCATTTACCGATCCGTTATTCCGGCATGAATACGGACATACCCTACAAAGCCGATTGGTTGGTCCGTTATATTTAACACATGTTGGAATACCGAGTTTGATTGGCCAGGCTCTTGATGACATCGGCTTAAATGATCATAATCGTGAATGGTATGAAACTCAGGCAAACAGAATGGCTTTCAGATATTTCAAGAACCATGTGCCCGATGCATTAGATCGATTGCCTTGGGATAATAATGAATACCCAAGGAGATACAATCCTAACTGGTATTGGATATTTTCACATCCACCGGTAATATTTAGTTGGTGGCTATTCTTTTAAATAATTTGTATATATGAAAAAAATAATAATTCCCCTCATCTTTTTAATTGGTTGCTCCGGTACTTGTAAAAAAAATCCTTTTGTCGAAAAAGTTTATAGTATTAAAGTGGTAAACCAATCTACACAATGGATCAATTTCTTTCAAAGCAATATTTTCCCCGACACGTCATTGCCCGCCAACAAGCCATATTATGGAGCAGGTCGGCCTAATAATTCTTCATATTTGGATAGCCGTCTTGATTGGCCGGATGTTTTTTCAACACTTCCAGTGGACACGTTGTCGATATTTATCTTAAGTAACGACACAATTAATAAATATGATTGGTACACTGTCCGAAACGGTTACATGATCCTGAAGCGTTATGATTTAAGCCTCGGAGATTTAAAACAGTTAAATTGGACAATCAGCTTTCCTGCTTCTGAAGCGATGAAAGATATGAAACAGTTCCCGCCTTATTAACTACAGCATGAGCAAATCCAAGCAGACAAAAGTGTTGTGTAGCGAGTCCCGACGATCATATTTCTATAGACGAAGCGCACAAAGACAGGCAATCGCTACCTACATAAACTTTGAGTACAACTTTAACGCCACTACCGGTAATCTGAACTATCGCAAAGATGTTACCCGCAATATCACCGAAAACTTTAGTTACGACAACCTGAACCGGTTAACCGGTTTTGCAGGGCAAACCGTTAACTATGACGCAAACGGCAATATCACTCAAAAGAGCGGCATCGGTAATTATCATTACCTGAATAATGCAAAGCCCTATGCGCTTACCGGCATTGTGCAAAGTGGTAATGTAATCCCTGAGCGGCAGCAGCAAATCACCTATGCATCCTTTAGCCGTCCGCTTACGATTACTGAAGACGGTTATTCCGCGCAATTTACTTACGAAGCCGGAGGCGACAGAGTGACAATGCAGGTAACACAAAACGGCGCATGGGTGCTCACCCGCCACTACCTGGCAAACCAATACGAACTTGACGAGAAACCGGGTTCTACGCGGGAGAAATTATACTTAGGTGGCGATTATTACAGTGCCGGCGCGGTGCTGGTGCGGGATAATGGCGGCGCCTGGCAGGTGTTTTATATCAACAGCGATTATCTGGGTAGTGTAACGCGTATCGTCAACAGTGCGGGTACGGTATTGGCCGAATATAGTTATGATGCCTGGGGAAGATTGCGGAATCCTGTTACTCATGCGATTTATGGTGATGGTCAGCAACCAGAATTATTTTTAGGAAGAGGCTACACAGGGCACGAGCATTTAAACTGGTTCGGGCTGATTAACATGAACGCACGTTTATATGACCCCGTGCATGGAAGGTTTTTGGCTCCTGATCCTTATGTGCAAGCTCCGGATTTTACGCAGAGTTTTAATAGGTATGGGTATGCGTGGGGGAATCCGCTGATTTATACGGATCCGGATGGGGAGTTTATTTTTACGGCTTTACTAAGTGTTATTCCAGGCATTGGAACAGCAATAGGTGCAATTATTGATGCAGCCTGCTGGGGTGCTGTGATAGGAGGAGGAGTATATACGGCAAGTGCAGCACTGAGTCCGGGTGGTTTAAGTCAGAATTGGAACAGCAATAATTTTTGGCGTTCTGTGGGTATTGGCGCTGTTTCTGGAGCGGTAACGGGAGGAATGGGTTTACTAGCACCATCTTTTTCGGTTTCTTCAACAAGTTTTTCGGCAAATCTACCAACTTATCTCGGCAAAGCAGGTTGGGCAAGTTTGACGGCTATTACAGCCACAGGGGCGGGAATGTTGACCAATGATTGGTTAGATGATGGTAAAATAAATACCCCTGGCAGAAATTATTTAAAAGGTATGGGACTTGCCGGACTTACTGCTGGTATGTTTTCTTTTGGCGGCTCCGTTTATGATTATTCTACTTGGGATAAGCTTTCCGCAACCGAAAAAATGACGAAAATTCAAAATAAATTTGGATCAAATGTTCAATACGATCCAACTGCAAGTGATTATGGCTATTATAAGCCAGGTGCTACAGATGTTTATTTGGGACCAGCAGCTTTAAACAGCAAGGCATTAGCCTACACAACCGCACGCCATGAATTGAAACATTTAAGCGACTGGAAAAAATATACTGCAGGTACTTTGAGTATCCCGTCCAGTCGCGGAGCCGGATTTGCAGGAGTTAAAAATCACTTTGAAATACGGGCTTACAAACACGAAATGCAGTATTTTAGAATCACGTCACGAGAATATATCAATAATTATAATTTCATTAAAACCAATTACGGATATAGGGGATTCGGTAATTTTATTCCTAATCCTTTTGGCTATACTAAATATTTAATGGTAAAAATTTAAATTTCCATAATAGAAAA
>JBIQMB010000545.1:0-2925 GCA_044463745.1 Chitinophagaceae bacterium
AAAATCAATATACTCACTACTGTTCATTAAATTGAGGTACTTTCTGTCATTGGACAATGGAGTGAAAATTATCGAATTATTATATTCAAGCTCTGACTTTTTATTTGATCCAATTTTTGTCTGAATCACAATAACTCCGTTAGCCGACCGGGCTCCATAAATAGAAGCAGCAGGTGCATCTTTTAAAAATGTTACACTTTCTATATCAGCAGGATTAATGGCTTCCAATTCCCCTTCAAAAGGGAAACCGTCAACAACAATCAAAGGATGCCAGTCACCCCGAAGCGTGGATTCGCCCCTAACCAAGTTTCTTCCCTGAAAACCAGTGAAGCCAGGCACCAGCCCTTCGAGGTTTTTAAGAACATCCAATTGCATCTTTCCTGCCATGTCTTTTTCGGTAATCACTTTGATGGCACCGGTAGCTCTTTCTCTAGGTATTTGTTCATACCCTGTTTGTATTACCATTTCATCCATGGTAACATCATCTAGTGTTAATATAATTCTTCCCAAATCTGGTTTTGCCTTGAATTCTTTTTCGGTAAATCCTACATAAGAAACAACCAAAATTGCATTTTCATCCACTTCGCTTATTCTGAAAAAGCCATCAGCGTTTGTTTGAGTGCCTCTTTCTGTGCCTTTTATACGTATAGTAGCCCCTTGCAAAGGTTTCCCATCCTGATCTTTTACGATACCAGAAACATCTATAGTAAGTGGGATCAAGGCTTCTGCCTTCAGTTCCTGAAACAACTGTATGACCGGCTTTTTCACCACAGTTACTGTTTTATCAACCAATTCCCAAGTTACTGGCTGATTTGAAAACACAAGGTCAAGCGTCTTTTCTACCGGGGCATCTTTGACATCAATAGTTACCGGCTTCGCGTTCTTTAATAGACCGGGATCATAGAAAAAAACGTACCCGGTTTGATGCTTAATTTGTTTGAAAATTTTTTCCAACGGAATCTTCTTTGCCGATAGAGTTATGGTTTGCCCGCTCGTCTCAGCAGATGCATGTAACAACCCGAAAATCATTAGAAAAATTGTAAATTTCATCGCCATTAGCATTTGACGAGCTACTGGATGTAGCCTGGAATAAAAAAATTGCATAGCTTTGATTGTTTGTTATTTAAAATGAGTAATTCCTGACAGTTTTATTTATTTTTCAAACATCTTCCGGAAATGTTCGTAGCATTTCCGGTTTTGTTTATATTATATTTTCTTCATGTTTTTATAATGAGGTTCTTTTCTTTTATCTCATAATTAATTCTATTTTTGCCCAAAAGATCTAATGCCTGCGATAAAGTCAGGCTTCTTTGCATTCCACCTCTGAATACCCGATCCGGCATCTGCCCCTGATATATTACATCCACATCATACCATTTCGAAAGTTGCTTCATCACCGTTTCTATACTCGCATCAGAAAAATAAAACAAACCTTCTTTCCATGCCATCACTTCATCCAAATCAACGTTTTTAGAGATTTTAAGTTCCATATCCAAAACCTGTAGCTTTGCTTGCTCCCCTGTGTTTAAAGTCACCTTTTTCCTCAGCGTTGTTACTTCTACCTTCCCTTCTAAAAGCGTCGTTTTATAATAAGTTTCATCATGATATGTATTTACGTTAAAATGAGTGCCCAAAACTTTAATTTCCATTTTATCTGTACTAACATAAAAAGGCTTCTTTTCATTTCGTGCTACCTCAAAATATCCTTCTCCTGTCAACTCCACTTTTCTTTCATCTTTAACAAACACTGTAGGATAACGAAGCGAACTTTCAGCATTCAGCCATACCTTGGTCCCATCCGGTAAAGTTACCTGGTACTGTCCACCTCTTGGCGTACGGATGGTATTGTAATGAACCTCACTTGAAGCAGTAGTTGCGGCATCATAAGCAATCTCTCCACTTTTTAGTTTTATTACTTTCGCCGCACCTTCCTGTGCTATAAGCCCATTCCCCGCACTGTCCAGGACTATTTGTGACCCATCTGCCAAAGTCAATATCGCTCTGTCTCCTCCGGGAGCAATGTCATTTTGAACGGTATTAACCTGATGCATAGGGTTGTCCGAATTTCCTGTATTCCAAACAAACCAAGTTCCGCCTAACATCGCCACTATAATAGCCGCTGCAGCCCACCAGTAATTTTTTCTTTTGCTTTGGATTGATATAACCTTTTCTCCTTCCGATTTATCAAGAACCTGCTGCCAGATCCGGTTCTTTATCTCATCCGAAACCGTATTTGTAGATGGTTGAAATGAACCGATAATCATTGCAGCATCTTCCATATTGCCCGTCTGGTGAGGAAAAGCGTCTTTTACTGCCTTCCAATAAGCAGTTTTATCCTCAGTGGGGTGCCATATTGCGTCCATATATTCATCGTCTAATGCAAAATCAGGCAAAGTATATTGATGGTATTTCTTAAACTTTTCTTTCATGAATGTGTTTGAACAACTTTCTAAAAAAGGAGCTATTTACATACAATACGATCAGATTTCATTTTTTACCCCATTGGAAAATTATTTTTTTTCTTTGATTAATGAAAATCTATGAAAAGGTTAGATAAATTGGGCAGAAAGCAGAGCAATAATTCGAGTATATTTATGATGTACCATCTTTTTTATCCTATTACAGCAAAATTATTTCCCTCGCCGGATTAGAACGGCTAACCGGCATAAACCAGGGGCAGTTGAGTCACTACGTCACCGGCCATAGAAAACCTGGCAAAAAAACATCAGAAAAGATAGAAAAAAAATTACACGAATTTGCGGACGAACTTAAACAGATTTCTTTTTCTTAACCAGCCTATGCTAATCGGTAGGCATATTATCTCCTGGCTCTTGGTTCAAAAGGGAAATAATAAGCATATCTCTCTGCATTAACTCTGGCATCTCATGTCCTCTGCGTTTCAAAAATTGCCTGACACCTAACCAA
>JBIQMB010000546.1:0-2918 GCA_044463745.1 Chitinophagaceae bacterium
AATCCTGATTCACCCGGAGCGATCGGTTGTTCGGGCTTTTCCGGAATAGTACAACCGCAACTTGCGTTTGCTGAAGAAATGATTAATGGAAACTCTCCCGAATTTTTAAACCTGTAACTAAATACCACTTTCTCACCCTCTTTTATTTTACCGAAATTATATGTCGAATCGATCATCTCCACCCTGGTTTTTACATCCTGCCTGGCGCTCACCACTTCGTCCGGATTCTGCGCATTTGTTTCTGAATTACGGATATTACACGATGTCAGCAACGCAAAGAAGGCGATCGCAAAAAAAGAAAACTGTTTCATATTGGTGATATTTTTCTAAACGGATTTATTAAAATCTTTTTTATGAACTTTATTGGCTGATTGCATATCTTTCAAAATACTGTCAAGAATACCATTGACGAAATGACCACTCTTTTCGGTACTGTAATCTTTTGCAATATCGATATATTCATTCAGCGTAACCTTGGTAGGAATGGTATCGAAATAAAGTATTTCGCAAATGCCCATTTTTAATAAAATCATATCAATTACCGCAATGCGATCCAACTCCCAGTTTTGAAGTTTTGGCTGAATCAACTCCACGCAGTAATCATTCTTTTCCATAACCGTGCGCAACAGGTCTTTGGCAAATTGCATCTTTTCGTCATCCGGTTTTTCTAAAAAATCAAAGGACGATGGTTTACTTAATACCTTCTTTAATAGTCCCGCCACCGTTTCCATGTCATCATTGAAGTGGATGAATTTCTCTTCACAATCTGAAATAAAATCCTCATCTGCCAGCATCAGATTCTCAAGAATATACTCCAGTATATCTTTTTCCTTTGCTTTATCCCGCGACTGTGCTGCTATGTATTCTGTATAAATCTCGCTTTCACTAAACTTCAAAAAGGTTTTTCTTATCGTCTCATCATCGATAAGGTACTTTAACTTAAACTCTTCGACAGCTTTTTTAAAATGAGGGTTTTCCCGAATAGCCCACACAATCGTATTTCCTGATAGTTTGGTGTTGACAGAAAGATCACTCTCAGAAGGCAACAGTTTTTGCGACCGGCGGATGGCGAGTTTTTCAGCCTGTCCTGCCATCTCCGTTAAATATAAAACCAGAAATGCGAGCAGACTTTGTGTATCCTCTATTGTCTTGTTTAAAATTCTTAGAGGTTCACCCTCTCTTACTATGTTGTCCATCGATTCAACACTGTACAACGTTTGCATCACCTTCACCCTGATATTTCGCCTGCTTAACATTCAAAAAGAACTTTTGGGCTGCGAAGATATTGCAATTAGGTTGTTTTTCGAAATAAAGGAGAGTGCCTTTTGGCCGGCAGAAAAAATTAATAAACTTTTTGCTAAAAGAGACTCAGTTGTCTTACCTGATCATCTGTTGTGAGGGATATGGCTCCTTCCCGTTCAAGCAGCCATTTTTTTCTCCAAATACCACTTGCATATCCTGTCATACTCCCATCTTTCCCTATAACCCTATGGCACGGAACGATAATGGCCAAAGGGTTTTTTCCATTGGCCGAAGCAGCCGCACGAATACATTTGGGATCGCCTAACCGAATTGCCAGTTCCTGATAAGAAATGGTGTGACCATATGGAATCTTCAACAATTCATTCCATACTCTTTTCTGAAAATCTGTACCCGCAAAGGATATGGGCAGATCAAACTCTTTAAGTGTGCCTTCAAAATAGTCTTGTAAACGTAGCTTACAAACTTGAGCTAAAGCATGGTCTGCATCAGATGACGAAACTTCATCCAACTCAGGGTCTGAATCCGAAAAATCCAAACCTGTCAGCTCCGCTTTTTCAATTGATATTTTGATAATCCCCAATGGAGATTTTAAATAAAATGTGCTCATAATTTTAACCTTAATCGTCAAGCAACCCGGCAAGTGCCAATAAATCCTTTTTCTTGTAATCTGCCTGTGGCGAATCGTAGCATTTAGCCAGCTCATGAAGCAAATATTGTATGACACGTTTATTATCGAGTTGTACAAAATATGATGGAACGGGAGGAACAGATATCCGTTTAAAATAACTGTCCACATCTTTTTGCGAATAAACCTGACCATTCAGCGGATCAATGAAGAAACTTAGCTTCTCATCGGGCAGCTTTTGCAGATTTTCGAAATCATATTCGGTAGAAAAATATGCCAGAATGAATTGCCGTGGTATATTGATAGCATAAACCGGAATGTCGAGCATCTTGCAAAGACTCAGGTATAAAATTCCGATAGAGATTGCATTGCCTTTTTTGTTTTCAAGAAGCTTTGGCAATAGGAAATCTTCGGGCAGATCGTAACTGATTTCATTGCCACGAAATTTATAATAACTAAATAAAATACCCGACACCACGCCAATCTGCTCTAATGACGTTAGATAACTGTTCAATTCCAACCAGATATTGCGTCTTATTTTTTCTATTTCCTGCAATGCGAAGGAGAGTTTGCCTTCGGGATACACATAACGATTTACAAGCAATGCCCCCTGCAAAACCTCCTCCGGGTCTTTTTTCCATCTCATCAGATCTTCCTTTAAGTCTCTGAAATGAAGTTTATGTATGACCATTTCAATCCTTTTCTGAAGCGCCTGGTCAAAGGTACTTTCCCATAAATTTTCGAGATTAGGTATTATACCGGAGCCTATGGATACAAGCCGGTCTGAAACAGTGGTAAAGACTTCCTCATCCGGATCGTCTATCAGGTGAAAAAGCGCTTTGATTTCTTTATCCTCAATCATTGCGTTTCGTTTCAGGGTGAAGGAATTTATTGTAAAGGTAAAAAAAGAAATCTGAGAATAAAAGCGCGGAAGCAGAAGTTATTCCTTCTTTTCCCACATTTTCATTTTCCGGATATCTTTTTTAGCCGACAAAATTCCGGATCACTGGGATGAAATGAAGGGGCAAAA
>JBIQMB010000547.1:0-2912 GCA_044463745.1 Chitinophagaceae bacterium
GTTCACACCACTTGCCAGTTTTATCCGCCTGGTAACCGTAGCCAGAGCCGCCAGTATTATTTCCGGCGAAGAAACCGCGTAATCGGACCGGTGATGTTCACCCATCTGAAATACATCAATACCCAGTTCATCCGCCAGTTTAACCTCTTCTATTATTTCATTGAGGCGCTGGCCGGCCGGCTCATACTCCCGGGTTTCTCTGTTTAATATCAAATCACCAAACATGCCTATTCCTAATTCCATAATATTTTATTTTCCTCAAAGTTAGGCATGAATGCTAAAAATGAAATTGATGTAGGTTAATTAGTGAGATAGCCCTGAGAATTAATTGCTGGAAATTAATTCTTATACTTTGCTAAATTTCTTTTCTTTTTTTTCGATTTAATTTATATTTTTGTGTGCAAGGATGTATAAGGTTGTATAAAGATGGAAAAACTATTAAGCATTAAAAAAGCGGCTGAAAAACTAAACGTAAGCACTGAAACCCTTCGCCGTTGGGATAATAATGGAAAATTTAAAAGCATCCGGCACCCTGTCAATAATTATAGGGTTTATTCTGAAGAACAAATAACGAACTTAGTTCAAGAAATGGAAATGGGTTATACATTATTTTCAGAAATTGAGCGGGAAGTTCAAATCGAAATTGCTCCTTATTTTGAAACACACCTTGGCAAGTTGTATAACTATGATTCGATTAAGTTGCTAAAAAAAATAGATTCTCATTCAATAGATTTAATTTTTGCTGATCCACCTTACAATATAAAAAAAGCCGAATGGGATACCTTCGCAAATCAAAAGGAATACATTAACTGGAGCCTGGAATGGATTAAAGAAGCACATCGTGTACTCAAGCATACCGGCTCCCTTTATATTTGTGGATTTTCAGAAATCTTAGCAGACCTTAAATGGGCAGCATCACCATTATTTAAGGGCTGTAAGTGGCTTGTTTGGTATTATCGAAATAAAGCTAATCTGGGTAATGATTGGGGAAGGTCTCATGAAAGTATTTTGCACTTGAGAAAATCAAAGAAGTTCACATTTAACATTGATGAAGTAAGAGTTCCTTATAATGCACATACCTTAAAGTATCCTAAGAGAACACAAGCCGAATCCTCACAATATGCAAATGGTAAAAAAAGTGATAAGATCTGGGAACCCAATCCCTTTGGAGCTAAACCTAAAGATGTAATAGAGATCCCTACTATTTCAAATAGTTCCTGGGAACGATATCCTCATTTAACTCAGAAACCGGTCGAACTATTAACAAAGATTATTCTCTCATCAAGTAATGAGGACGATTTGATCCTGGATCCGTTTGGAGGCTCTGGCACAACATACGCTGTTGCAGAAGCTTTTAATAGGAGATGGATCGGAGTTGAGCTTGAAAGTGAATATTGTAAAATAATACGTGATCGGTTGAGTAATAGAAACCATATAGATAGAATAGCCAGTCATAAGGACGAACTTGAAGCAAAAGAAAGAAGAAAAAAATTAAGAGGACAATAAACTTCTCATGTCATTAGTGATTAGCTCTGAAAAGGGCTTTATGTAATTTGAATATGGTTTTTTGAAAGCAATTGGTGGTAAGTCAAGGTAATAAATTCCATTTAATTCGGTTAAAAATTTCGTATAAACCATAAAAAGTCCAGAAACCAAAGTAAAGCTAATTCCACTCACATCCTTTCTTTGCACGTCATTCTGAAAAATACCAATCATTTTAAGAGGATGTTTCACGAAACGCTCCAATAATATTTTGTCTATGAATATTTTACCCATTCTATCTTTTGATGAAGTCTTGACAGACACGACCACCTCGTTTTCATCTAATGAAACCGAAGTGGATCTTACTTCAGAATAGGGTGATAAAATCAAATCGTTTTCCGCTTTATATATTTTCAACCCTTCATCCGTTTCATATGGAATTTGCATAACAGTTTTTTTGTTTGTAATTCCAATTTCTGTAAAGACAACTTTAATTAATTCTTCAAATCTGTTACCTACATGCTTTCTGGCACTGTTTTGATTTACCATTAAATCAAAACCTGCGCCTATGGCCTGTTGAATTGTATATAAGGTACTATCAATATTTTTCTTTTCACTATCAGTAAACTTATTATTTCCAGATTTTATGGATGAAAAGGTTTCCTTTAGTTTATCAAATTTTGATAAAAATAGTATAGGATCATTTATAAATAAGGTACGATTTAGTGGCCTGATAAATTTGGTTGTTCCGGCAAGTTCAGAAGAAGAAATCGTATAATTATTCTTTATTTCAGATTTACTTATAACATTAGGAAGATATGATAAAACCCGTTCGGTCACCTCTCCGAAAGCGTTTATATCGTATTTTTTTGTCTGTAAGTCTTTATCTAAAGATTGCATTCTCTGGCTTAGCAATAAGTTTGATTCTTTAAGTAAACGCGAGCCAAGATAACTATTTTTAATCATACCTTTAATAATAAGTAACAGCTCAAATGCCAAATTAATAAAAGGATATCCTATATAATTTTAATTATTAAGAACCATACACTTCGTTCTCTCTCCTTTTTCTGGCTTCTGTATTTTACCTTTGCCGCAAAATCAAAATATATCATGAATTCATTTGGGAGAAATTTCAGGGTTCAAATTTTCGGACAATCACATGGTCCTTATGTCGGTATCACTATTGACGGCGTTCCTCCGGGAATTGATATTTCACCTGAAGATTTTCATGATGATATTGAAAGAAGAAAACCGGGAGCCCGCGGAACAACTCCGCGCAAGGAGGCCGACAATCCGCAAATCATCAGCGGCGTTTTCAGAGGCAAGAGCAGCGGTGCACCCATGACCATTTTGTTCGCTAATGAAAACACCCGTAGTGAAGACTACGAAAAACATCGTCCATTCCCACGCCCGGGGCATGCTGATTTTGT
>JBIQMB010000548.1:0-2902 GCA_044463745.1 Chitinophagaceae bacterium
GAATTTGCTATGTCATCCCTAACGGGATTCCTTTCCTGCCTCGAATGGCTCTTCTACAATACTGTCACCTCTAAAGAGGTTCTATCTTTCACTGGCGCAGGTCTCCTGACCTGTGACTTATCGTTACTAAAAAAATGTTTTAAAGCCCGGTCTTCACGCTAAGCGATGATAACGAGCGGGGGAGGCGGCAAGACCGGTAAATTCATGCTATGTCATCCCTAACGGGATTTGTTTCCTATGGGTGCATTGTTTTTCTACAATCATGTCACCTCTAAAGAGGTTCTTTCTTTCACTGGCGCAGGTCTCCCGACCTGTGACTTATAGTTACTTAAAATATTTCGATGCCGGTCTTCACGCTAAGCGATGATAACGAGCGGGGGAGGCGGCAAGACCGGTATTTTGTGTATAGCTACATTTGCCATCCACATCTGGCTGGAGATCTGTTCGCCATTTTTTCGGCATGCTTTACTAATATTTCATTTCACAAAGCAACTTACCCGCATCAGTCGAAATAGGGGCAATCATGGTAAAATATTCAACCAAACATAGCCAGGCTCCGACATTTACTCAGCCGCCAAAGTGAGGGGAGGAATGAAATTCCAATTAATCCTACTTAACATAATATAAATTATGTACCAAAAGTACAGAGGAATTTATAGACAGAGCATCCACACATTTTATCCAATCGGTGCAGCATCTGGATTCGGGTTAAGGGTTTCATCCTGACCAAAGTATAGCATCTTCTCAGATTTGGCCACCACAACCGAAGCCGCAGCATCACCGGTCACATTTATAATGGTTCTGCACATATCCAAAATCCGGTCGATCGGAAAAATAATTGCAATCCATGCAGGATTTAATCCAACCGATTCCAAAACAATAATCAACATGACCAGACCGGCACTGGGAACGGCAGCCGTACCAATGGATGCCAGCGTGGCCGTGAGTACGATAATCAACTGTTGAGACAAATCCAGGTCAATCAAATGAAACTGCGCTAAAAAAACAACCGCCACCGCCTGATAAAGGCTCGTTCCATCCATATTTACCGTAGCACCGATGGGCAAAACAAAACTGCTTATCTTAGGATCAACCTTCAGATTCTGTTCCACGCACTCAAAGGTTACCGGCAAAGTAGCTGCACTGGAACTTGTAGAAAATGCCAGCGTTTGCGCAGGTCCCATTCCACGCATAAAATCTTTATAAGACATTTTTTTACTAATCAGGCTCACCACAACCGGATAGAATCCAAACAAAAGAATGGCTAACCCGAGCACAACACATAAACTATACCAGCCAAGCCCCTTAAATATTTCTACCACTTTGCCCGGATCATCGCCTGCAATTTTGCTAATGGTGCCGGCCAATAATGCAAAAACAAAATATGGTGCCGCTTTCATGATCACATCCACCATTTTTAAAAATACCTCATTAATGCTGTTGACAAGAGCTCGTACCGGAGCCGTCGTATCCACGGGTAAAAACAAAATACAAATACCGAAAAATATCGCAAACAGGATCACTTGCAACATCAAACCATTGTTTGATAAAGAAAGAAAAACGTTTTCTGGCACCATATCTATAAGCGGCTGCAAAGGGCCGTCATCCTTAACCTGCTCGGCACTACTGATCTTTTCGATCACAGCCGCATCCGTCATTTCAGTCTGGGTGGCTTTAGCAATTTGCTCGGTACGCTCACGATTTTCGGGCAGGCAGCTCAAACATTTTTTATCCTTTATTTTTACCCCCGCCTGCTGAGCCCATAATTCATATTTGATCCGGTTATCGAGCCGGGTTTCCTGATTAATACTTTTTCCGGGAGCTATAATATTGACAATAACCAAACCCAGACTTACTGCCAACACCGTCGTAGAAAGATACCAGGCCAACGTTTTAACCCCTATTTTCCCAAGTGTAGATGCATCACCCATGCTGGAAATACCGCTGATAATGGAAAATAAAACCAATGGTACAGCGATCAGTTTTAGAAGGTTGATGAAAATGACCCCAAAGGGATCAATCCATTTCAGTGTGAATTCGGATAAACCGGTAAAGCTGGCTATTACCGCCCAGATGATTCCCAAAATTAAACCTATAATGATTTTCCAATGTAGAGCCAGCCCCTTTTTCTTCATAATGAAATACAATTAGCGGGTTTAAAAATAGGGAATTATGGATGAAATCCCTGACATTATTTATCTTATCTCCCCTACCCTGAAAAATTAATTAAAAAATTAGTCGTAAATCAAAAATTATAATTCCATTTTTGCATGCGCTCTCCTTTCTAAATTACTTATATGTATAATAAAAAATGGATTTTCGTTACTGCCTGTCTGGGTATCCTTTTTTTCGGAATGGGAATGACCACGCTGGGGTCGGTACTTCCTGATCTGAAACAGCGGTTTAATATGGATGATATCGGCGCCGGAACATTGTTTTCTGTCCTTCCTTTCGGCATCCTTCTGGGTTCATTACTGTTTGGTCCTATCGTTGACAGAAAGGGATATCGTTTACTCTTAGCACTTACCTGCTTCTTTATGGGTGCCGGTTTTGTCGGAATTGCATACGCTTCTTCCAGGTTTTTACTTACAGTCAGCACCTTTATTTTTGGCGTAGGCGGCGGTGCCATCAACGGGGCTACGAGCGCCGTCGTAGCTGATATCAGCAGCGACAAGGATAAAGGAGCCAACCTCAGTATTCTGGGAATCTTTTTCGCCCTGGGAGCGCTGGGAATGCCTTCCTTAATCGGATTGCTCGAAAATTATGTAAACTATATAACACTATTACTGGTGGTAGGTTCAAGTGTGGCTGTTGTGGGACTGATTTATCTAACCGTCGCTTTTCCGCCTGCCAAACAAGCCGGGGGATTGCCTCTCAGTAAGGCGCTGGCTTTATTAAAGAA
>JBIQMB010000549.1:0-2901 GCA_044463745.1 Chitinophagaceae bacterium
TACACCGCCCCCGGCGCCGGTACCTACGCCTTCGCCTTTGCCTTTGTTTGGCGCATCGCCCTGACCTTCTCCGCCACCGTAACCAAGTCCCATCCCAAACTTAATCACCGGTACACAGGTAAATTCACCCAGTTGAAATTGCTGCCCGATAACGGTGTCGGTCTTCGCTTCTGTTTTCATAAAATCAGTAAGCTGTCTTACTGTTTCTTCTAAATTGATTGCCATAAAATTGATTTTAAAAGTGAATAATTGTTTATCTCATAAAAGCATAAATAATTTTGTATAACCTGTTACTGACAGCTATTCTTAAATAGCTGTCGTTCAAAAAATTGACCTGGACGCACTGCCCGGTAAAAGGGAAAAACCTAAGCCAGTACCAGCGTGCATTCCACGTTTCATCTTCATCGCTAATCACTATCCGGCATTCATCGATACTGAAAGATTTCATGAGTTTAAGAACCTGTGACATCGTGAACTGTCGTTTGCGTTTACTCTTTCTTTTGTTGCTTTTCTTTACTCTTTTCTTTTTCTTTTTATCAGAAAAAATCATTGAAATCAGATTGCGTTTTCCGGAGAAGAATAGTATGCGAAATTTCAGCCACCATTCCTCCTCTTCATATACAACCAGGGCCTTACCCAATCCCTGCCATCCAATCATTATTACCGGCACTCTGGTATCTATCCTGATTTTCACTGTTGAGAACAGCAACCATGACAGTAAAAGAATAAAGACGAATAGGATAATCCACAACATGCATAAAGGTGCAGAAAAGGTGTCCCCGCTTTGATGACGGCAGTCAACGGAACCGTTGAATCCTGTCATGCTGTGGATTGCCGGTTTTCTTTTCAGAAAGTGGGTTGATTAAAAGCACCGGAATCGTTGACTGCTATCATTCTTTTCTGTTGATTGATACAATAGCTTAGACATAAAAATTAAAACCTAAGGCCATGATAACAGCGCCTGTTGAATTACAAAAACAAAGTATGTTGGCACATGATGCTACCCATAGCTGGCAGCGTATCATTTTACTCATTGTTTTGGGATATGAAGCCGCAGGATGCTTACTAGGCGCATCTTTTTTGATAGCGGCGCCCGACGGAAGGCTCATGAAAATGCCGGTGGAGATAATGCACGGTTTTTTTTCTGATTTCCTGATTCCCGGAATCATTCTTTTCGCGCTGGGGATTTTAAATCTCATAGCATTTATATCAGTACTCCGAAGAGTTGCCTCCGACTGGTGGTTTTCCTGCCTGGCACTGGGTGGACTTACCATCTGGTTTGTTGTGGAAATTATTGTGCTTCGTGAGCTTCACTGGCTGCATCTGATGTGGGGCGTACCGGTGTTACTGGGTTTGGTAATGGCTATGCCGCTGATTATCGACAAAAAAGAATCTGCCAATACGGTTAGGGTTTTATTGCTTTTTGGCATTTTCTCCTCTATCTGGTATGCGGCGATCAATATTTTTGTTGCGTTCATGTATCCCGGATACAGCGTTGTTTCTATGGCGGTCAGTGAACTATCGGCTATTGATGCATCTACGAGAATTCTTTGGGTATTACTCGCCTTACCTTATCCTCTGCTTTTTGCACTTTTCGGCTGGGGCGTACGAAGGATAGCGGATGCAGGGAGTTCTTTAATGATTACCGGAGGTCTCATGATCGCTTACAGCATCTTTAATTTGTATTGGCCTGCCATGCATCAGCGGCATGTGATCGCATTGGGCGATGCAACTTTGACGGACGTGTTGCACAAAGCCTGGACCATGGTAATACTCTTATTGATGCTGATGATGATTGTTTACGGGGCCGCAGGCCGGGGAAAGCGCTTTCGCATTTATTCTATGGCAACCCTGGCAATATTTATTGTATTTGGCACACTGACGTGGCTGGAGTCGCCAGGCATGAGTCAAAATCTTCCCACACCTTATATCGGACTTTGGGAACGCATCAATATCGGAGCGTTTTTGTTGTGGGTGGCAGTGTTTGCGATGACGCTAATGAGGCGCAATAACACCATATCCGAAAAAAAGTAAAGCCCCAGGGCTGGAAAATTAAATTGTAACAGTAAAAATGAAAAAGAATTTTGCAGAAAACAAAAAGAGAACGCCGTATGCAAACGGCTCATCGGGTGCCATATATGGCTTGGCTTTTATTGGTGCGCTCATTTATTTTCTTCAGCATGCAACCACATTTTGGATGGGTGTACTAGGCTTCCTGAAAGCCCTGGTATGGCCGGCAGTACTTATTTATAAAGTGCTGGAATTTTTGAAAATGTAATTTCCTTTCACCTCTTTGTTTACACGTATACGGGCTTAAAAATCTTCAGATATGGAACAAGCAATTACCCAAACGGAAAGCACTTTCAAATATGCCGGTTTCTGGATACGCACCGCAGCTTTTCTTATTGACGTGCTGATAGCCGGGGCAATTACGGGAATTCTTTCTCGAATATTTTTCGGCAATTATTACATGTACAATAGTCCGGGTAACGATCCCGGACCTGGCGCAGTTTCCTTACTGGTCAACTGGATATATTTTGCCTGGCAGGAAAGTTCAGCAAAGCAGGCTACCATTGGCAAACAAGCCGTGGGAATCAAGGTATGCACAGAAAACGGGGAACGATTATCATTCGCAAACGCAACAGGCAGGTATTTCGCCAAAATACTTTCTGCTATCATCCTTTTTATTGGCTTTATCATGGTTGCCTCCGACGAGAAAAAACAAGGGCTGCACGATAAGCTTGCTAAAACATTTGTTGTTTACCGGTAAGGCATGTTTCAGCCGGATGCTCATTCTGGCAAAAAAAGTGAGTTTATAAATAATTTGGAAAAAAAGACTTAATAGATGGCTATACTAAATATTTAATGGTAAAAATTTAAATTTCCATAATAGAAAAGTGC
>JBIQMB010000550.1:0-2896 GCA_044463745.1 Chitinophagaceae bacterium
TAGTATGGCACGGCCCGATGGTAAGTAGTGCTATACGCCAGTTTGTGAATGATGTGGACTGGGGCGAACTTGATTATCTGGTAATAGATATGCCACCGGGTACAGGAGATATTCACCTCACCATTGTACAGTCAGTACCGGTAACAGGCGTGGTGGTGGTTACTACGCCCCAATTGGTAGCATTGGCCGATGCCAAGAAAGGCGTAGCGATGTTTAATCAACCCGGATTGAAAGTGCCGGTTATCGGCCTGGTTGAGAACATGAGTTACTTTACCCCGGCAGAGCTGCCCGATAATAAATATTATATTTTCGGCAAGCAGGGAGGATATAATCTTGCATCTGAATTTGATATCCCCTTCCTGGGCGAAATTCCTCTGGTACAATCCATCAGGGAAGGAGGAGATATCGGGGTACCGGTGATGGTAGGAGATGATCCGGCTTCTAAAAAAGCTTTTGAAATTTTTGGGGATAATGTGATTAGGGGAATTTCTACAGTCAACGCTCAAATTACAGGTAAAGTGCCGGTAGCCGTTTCGTAAAATAAAATTAGGCCTTAATTTATTAAGTGTACAAATCCTTCATACCAACTCGAATTTGATCATAACCTTTCGAACCTAATTCCTCAGTATATAAAAAAAGGGAAGCATTTCACTTCCCTTTTTTTATAATAAAATAATTGAGTTTAGTAACTCCAAAGGTTTTGTTCGTAATTAAATATCTTGTCTTTGATATTTTCACTTTCCAGTAGCTGAAGGATCGTGTTGTCTTTGAAGCCTAACTGGTTTTTGATGTATTCATTATACGGATTGTCTAACGTACTCTTCACTATTCGGCCGTAAAACATCCGGCTTTCAAACAGTTCTTCCCAGCTCATTTTGGCGCCATAGTTCTTGCCATTATACACTTCATACTTTGCGAAGATCGGGCGCATATCCGGGTAATACACCCAGAATAATTCAGTTTCGCCAAGGTCCACACCACTTGAAGTGATGACATTTTTTATAGGTGCGATGCCCAGAATTCTCCACACCAACCGGCTGCTTTCTTTATCGAAGATGACCTCTTCTTTAATTCTGAATCTGTAAAACGAATCCAGGTTGATTTCGGGCATAGTGGTTTTGTAACCCGAGATTTCACCGTTGTTGTCGTAAATGGGCACCTCTGTTGGCTCACCTGCTACCATTTTGCCCACCTGCGCTTTTGTCATGGGGGTGGTGAAGCGGTCGTCGGTCGGGTCAAAGGCAGTTACTCCTCCGTTATCCGGGCCATCCTGTATGGCGCGCAACAGTATAGAGATGAATCTCTGATTACCGCCATCATCCTCTGAATCGTATCTGAAAGGCAGATTGATTTTTTCGCGGGTATCGATGTCTCGCCAGATCCGCTGCCTGTACACAGCATCATCTTCGCGGATGTGCTCATATGGTAATGGCGTACGCTCCTTAATCAGATTCTGCTCCACGGCTGCATCATTTCTGAGCGATTTTTTTACCGGTGGAAGCGGTAAACTGTCCGGTAGTTCAGGCTTGGGAGGTACCACTACTGTATCTGCGGGCGGAGCTACTGCGGCTGCAGCATTTTGCCTGGCGTTGGATGAGGCTGAAGTTGTGCGCTTTTGTGCCTTACGTTGTTGTGCATGCACATCAGCAGACAGGTGTATTAATCCTACACACATACAAGCTATCAGCGTTTTTGAAAAAATCTTTTTCATGTGTTTAATTTTTCTTTCGTTCATTGATGTTCTACTTCTCTGCTTTCAGTTTTGGCTATTAATATAATACAAATCCTGCAGCCGGAATAGACTTCACTGGTCCGCCCGGGCCTTGAACCCTGATGTTATCAAAGATAACGGTGGTTCCGGGTACGCATTTGGAAAGTTGATTGTCCAATGCCGCCAGGCTTCCGCCCTGTATGGTGGCTGTTTGTATATTCGGGAAGTTTGTTCCTGAGAAATACACGGTTGCACTTACAATATTGTATTTGTATTCGTAAATGAAGTCCTTCAATTCAGCTCTGGCAAACCGCTGGTTTTTAAATACCACCGACTGGATACGACCTGCTTCGCTCGGGCCTACCATGAATACCGGATCAGGCACTTGCTTGATTCTGAAATCTTTCTTGGTTATTTTACCATCAGCGTTCACGGTAAGTGTTGCAGTTCCGGTTCCTGTTACCTTAACGGTATAGTTACCATTAGAACCGTGTAGTGTAGCGTTGGAGGAGATGGACACCTTTGTTTTATCCCAGCCTGTTCCGGATGAAATAGTCATGGGGTTATCCAAACCTACATACAAAACGTTCATTTTGTCAAGTGAAATTGCTGTTCCGCTAGGGATACCGACTGTATAATCCACAGGTATGGTTTGTGATTCTTCGGTTCCGTCAGGTTTAGTATATTTCACAGTTACAGGCACTTTGTGTGCACCGGTACCTGAGGCAGGAATTGTGTATTCTGCAAGTCCTGTAGCCGGATTTACGGGTACGTTCTTTCCGCCAATGGTCACCACGGGTCTGGCTTCTTTGTTGAATGAACCCACACCTGCTCTGATGGTGATATTGTCGCCGGGCATCAGGTAGTTAGATGACTGACCCACCAAAGGAGCAAACTGGTCATATACAACCTTAACAGCTCCGATCTGGTTATGACAGAAGGTTACGATTTCGCTTTCAGCATTTCTTACATTGTTCTGAAACTTGCTAAGCATAGTAAGCGCAGCAATGGTCGGCGTCATGTAGAAATAGGTTTGCGTGAAATCTTTTACCTTTCCTTCGCGCGATTTAAAGTTTTTTGTGTCTGTATTGACCGGAAAATTCTTACCGAATTCTTTTTCAATTTCAGGTGAAATGGCAAGCATGGCTGCCTTGTATGCATCAAGCTTGTTTTTTAATTCCTCTC
>JBIQMB010000551.1:0-2890 GCA_044463745.1 Chitinophagaceae bacterium
AAACAGAGGAGAGGGATTCCAGTGCGGCTTTCCCTATTACTGCTTATCTGTTAGGTGAATTGAAAACGATAGAGGGCTTGCCGGTAACACCGTTGGTTGTAAAAAAAGATGGCACCAAGTCTGATTCTGTTTGGTTGAAGCGAGAGGATGTTCGCAGTGCAGCCAAACCTTTTTTATCGCCTGAAATCGATTCCGTTTATTTAAGAAAGTATTTCAACGGAAGTACGTTTCTTGACCAGACCGTAAACGCTGTTACACTAACCTATGAAGTGAAACCGCAGTTCATGAACCAAACGCCATTGAGGCAAATTGGTGTTTACATTTCGCCTGAAACAAGCAAGGTGGAGCGGGTGTATCTGGTGAAAGAGACAGACGACGAAACCCAGCAACTAACGTGGAAAAGCGGTAGGTGGTTCACGATCCGAAATATTAAAGGCAATGATGTGAAGGAAGAAAAAGTAATTTGGAATTTTGATGAATAGATTATGATTGGAAATGACAACCGAAGAATATCAGGAAATAATAAAAACGCTGCCCAACCAACCGGGTATCTATAAATACTTTGATGCGAAGAATGATCTCATATATGTAGGTAAAGCCAAGAATTTGAGAAAGAGGGTTAGCTCTTATTTCACCAAAACATTTACCGGATATAAAACACATGAACTCGTTAAGCGAATCAAACGAATAGAGTTCACCATTGTAAATAATGAGAAGGACGCTTTTTTACTTGAGAACTCACTCATTAAAGAGTATCAGCCCAAATACAACATCAACCTTAAGGATGATAAATCTTACCCCTACATTGTAATTAAAAAAGAACCTTACCCGCAGATTTATTTAACGCGTCAGAAGACCAATGATGGTTCAGAGTACATTGGCCCTTTTACTTCGGTGGGCAAGGTGAGGGAGCTTCTGAATTTTGTTAGAGAATTCATACCGATATACTCTTCGGGCATCGATGGCTCTGATAAAGATATCATGAAAAAGAAATTCAGGATCGCATTGGATTATCACCTGGGTAAATACAAAAGAGAATACAAGTATCAGCAAAATAAAAAAGATTATGACGAAGCGTTGGTGCAGGTCAGGCAAATGCTTCGTGGAAATTTAAGTCCGGTTATTCAGCGATACAAAGAGGAAATGAAATATTATGTAGAGAATCTCATGTTTGAAAAAGCTGAAGAGGTAAAAAGAAAATTATCAGATATTGAAGACTACAGCGCACGCACAAGTATTGTAAGCAAAACCATCGGAGATGTGGATGTGTTTTCCATTGCCCGTGAAAAAGGGATTGCTTATGTAAACTACCTGATGGTGCAAAGCGGAACCATTGTGCAAACACATACCCTTACACTAAAGCCGAAGCTGGATGAGAGCGATCCGGAAATACTGCTTTTGGCCATCATAGAACTTCGAAATAAATTTAACAGCAGCGCGCCCGAAGTAGTTGTGCCTTTTGCGTTTGAGGAAGAGAATGATGCATTTACCGTAACCGTTCCCAAGGCGGGAGACAAGAAGAAACTGCTGGATCTTTCTGAAAAAAATGTCAACTATTTCTTGTCGGATCTGAAGCGAAAAAGAGCCCTGCATCTGGAACAAAAATCGGAAGAGGAAATACAAAAAATTCTGAAAGAAGTACAGGACGAACTAAAGTTGCCGGAGCTGCCGGTGCAGATAGAGTGTTTCGATAATTCAAACTTTCAGGGAAGTTTTCCGGTGGCAGCCATGGTGTTTTTCAGAAATGGATTGCCGGATAAAAATGAGTATCGGCGTTTCAATATCAAGACGGTTAAAGGCATTAATGATTTTGCCAGCATGAAGGAGATTGTGAGCAGGAGGTATAAGAGATTGCTTGATGAAGACAAACCACTTCCGCAACTTGTAATCATTGATGGAGGTAAGGGACAATTGAGTGCAGCAATGGAAGCAATGGAAGAGACGGGTATGATAGGCAAAACCACGGTTATTGGACTGGCTGAAAATGAAGAGGAAATTTTCTTTCCGGGCGATAAAGAATCGATACGGTTGCCATGGGATAGTGAAAGCCTCAAACTGATTAGAAGGGTCCGTGACGAAGTGCATCGGTTTGGCATCACCTTTCATCGAAACCAGAGAAGCAGGGGCACATTTGTGAATGAGCTTGAAAAGATCCCCGGCATAGGAAAAACAACCGCACAGACTCTTCTGAAAAAATTTAAATCGGTCAGGAAAATTAAGGAGCTACCAGAAGCAGAATTGATTCAGGTTATCGGAGCACATAGAGCGGGATTGATCAAAAGTTATTTTGCACAACCCGGCGATGCATCCTAAAGTGAAAAAAATTACCTGATATTTTTGTATTTATTTTTACTCTGGCCTCTTAGCCGTGTACTTTCTTTTCTTCAACCATTAGCAGATATAAGGCTATACCCAGGTACCCGCCCAAAAGCGTGATCAAAATCCAAAGCAGCTTTTCTCTTCCATTCAGGACGAATGAGCTCAAAATTTTATTGATCATGAGTACGATGAGGGCACCATAAGTTACAAATGCCAGCGTCATAATATTTTCAGCATACACCGCATGGGTTAGCTTAGCCCAGGCAGCAAAAACAACGATTACGAAGCTGCTGATAAGAAGCAGCGAAAGGTAATATTTTCTAAAGTACATAACGTGTTTTCTTTAAGTAAATGTAAAGGATTTATTTCATCTTCGAAATCTGTTCTATCGGCAGGGCTTCTGCCTCATGTCCCTGAAATCCTTTCATACTTTTTGCAGCTACCAATGAATTCCAGATGGCCTCTGAGGTTGCTTCAATGGCTGCCAGAAACAGAGGTGACGTTTCATCATTTAGTAACAAATCATTTACTATTGACTTTTGGTTTCCTGAATAAGGAACCCGAAGCCCGG
>JBIQMB010000552.1:0-2876 GCA_044463745.1 Chitinophagaceae bacterium
TAAAACTTTTCAAAAGCCTCACCACTTTTTCGTTATTTGATTAACTGTACCCGTAAAATGTGTAACCACGCTGATACTGATTAAATATTCCATATTTTTGGCGCGATTTAAACTGATAAATTACCATTAAAACTAATCCTTAATAACACAATATAAAATCACTCAACTTCTTTATATGAAAAGTACTCCTTTCACACCCATCCACATTTCATTAGGAGCCAAGATGGCGGAATTTGCAGGATACAATATGCCGATCAGCTACTCGGGCATTAACGACGAACACGAAACTGTTCGTAAAAACGCCGGCGTTTTTGATGTCAGTCACATGGGCGAATTTGTTGTCAGTGGCGACAAGGCGCTTCCCCTTTTACAATACCTTACCACCAACGATTTATCGAAGCTGGTACAAGGAAGAGCGCAATACACCTGTATGTTGAATGACGATGGAGGAATCATTGACGATCTGATCATCTACTGCCTCGAAGAGAACAACAAATATCTGGTGGTGGTAAATGCCGCCAATATCGAAAAAGACTGGAACTGGATAACCAGCCATAATACATTGGGAGCAACCGTTGAAAACATTTCGGATCAAACATGCCTGCTGGCCATTCAGGGTCCGGAGGCTACTAAGATTTTAAGGCCACTGACCGATATCGACATCCTCAATCTGAAATATTACACCTTTGAGATCGGTACATTTGCCGGAGTGGATAATGTCATCATCAGTGCTACCGGCTACACCGGATCGGGCGGAATAGAAATTTATATTGAAAATAAAGACGATAACCCTAAAAAAATCTGGGACAAAATTTTTGAATTGGGCACACCCCAGGGTATGAAACCCATCGGACTGGCTGCGCGCGACACCCTTAGGCTCGAAATGGGATACTGCCTCTATGGCAATGATATCGATGGCACTACTTCTCCGCTGGAAGCCGGCCTGGGCTGGATTACCAAACTATCAAAGGAAGACTTTATTGGCAAGGAAAAAACGGCTGCACTCAAAGAAAAAGGCATCAGTAGAAAATTGGTGGGTATCGAATTAAAAGAACGGGGCATTCCGCGCCACGGTTATGAAATCTATAATACAGATCAGGAAAAAATCGGACATATAACCAGTGGCACTCAGGCACCCTCATTACAGAAACCTATTGCAATGGGGTATGTTGAGCTGCCCTACTCCAAAATAGGAACGGATATCCTGATCAAGGTCAGAGACAAGTTTCTGCAGGCAAAAGTTGTAAAAATGCCTTTTGAATAACCGGCAACCATGAAAAATAATGAATTGAACAAGCCAACCTTACATACGGTTTTATCACCGGCACTCCTTCATCTATACGATCTGAGGGAAAAAGTGGTCGTCATCATCGACATTTTACGAGCCACCAGCACCATTGCCACTGCACTTCACAATGGTGCGCGTGCGGTTATCCCGGTGATGGATGTGCACGAATGTATCGCGCTTGCTCAGCAGATAGAAGCGATATCGGCAGGCGAGAGAGACGGCAAAATTGCTGAAGGGCTGTCGTATGGAAACTCACCCTTCACATTTCCGAAAGAATTCGTAGAAGGGAAGAAAGTGGTATTAACCACAACGAATGGCACGCGGCTTTTGCACAATGCCCTGGCGGCCGATGCCGGTGAAATCATTACGGGTTCGTTTTGCAATTTTACGTCCACGTGCAATTACCTGAAAGACAGCGGCAAGGGTGTAGTGCTGGCTTGCGCGGCATGGAAAGACAAGGTTAACCTGGAAGATACACTATTTGCGGGAGCAGTGATACACGAGATTGGCCATCATTTTCAAATCAACTGCGATGCCTCGATGATGGCTGAATCGCTCTACACCTTAGGACAGGATGATCTTTTTGAATTCATGAAGGAACGTAATGCATCCCACTATCACCGGTTAATTGGCTTTGGCCATGAGCGCGATCTGAGGTATTGTCTTCAGAAGGACCTGGCCGATACCCTGCCTGTGTATCGGGATGGAAGGTTGGTAGCAAACAGCTAATAACACCCATACCTAAAATCAACGAATAAAAAATGAGGCTGAAGGTGAGTTTGAATTTTTGACTCCCCCCAATTGTTACACATCATTCTAATTGACTTTACGAACCAAAAAACCACCCCATTAAGAGGTGGTTTGGAAAATTTTTTGCAGTAGCACTTCATCCATACACGGAAACCGCCTATCTCCACCCGCCATTGGAGGTGTTAATTCCGTCTGCCTTGTCCACTCCGCCATATGTATAGAACGGCAACGGCATATTTAATGCTTCCATGCTTTTTGCGGGCATGGGCAGATGCAGGGGCGTTCCTTTCTGCAATAAGTCGTTCTTACGCATTTCAAAATACTGCAAACCGGTGCCCGTCACATACATTTCTACAAATCTTTCGTGGTGAATAGCCGCTCCAATTTCTGCTGCATCTTCTCCAACATCGGGCATTTCTCCTCTGGTCTTCCGTGTACTGTTGTTGATTATGGCCGCCGCACCCGAGAGGTCGTTCAGGTGCATCATCGCTTCTGCAATCAGCATGTCATTTTCTGCTTTTTTAATGTCAGCAAGAGGCATATCGGCGTTAACGTAAGCTGCATCGTATGCGCTAAATCTGTAGCATGAAAAATGATAGTAACCACGCGCCGCGTCAAACCAGTTGGAAGGGACATATTCAAAATCTTTCAAGAGCCTTTTATCCTGCGGATTGGTTGATTTGGGAGGATTTACAAATGGAGGCGATTCGTAATGATCTGGAATATTTTTATCCAACATGTGCACTGTGTACATATCTGTTATACCCCAACCATTGAAGGTCAGATAATCCCCTGCTTCAAAATACCAATTCACATAATTATCCTGTTGAATTTCAAA
>JBIQMB010000553.1:0-2870 GCA_044463745.1 Chitinophagaceae bacterium
TATCTGGGAATTATGCCCGAAAGTCTGAGCCGCGTACGTAAAGAGTTGGCAGAAAGGGGGTGATTAGTTTATCAATGTTCCGAAACAAAATGCTTAAGATCCGAAATGTTTCGTATATGAAGCTGTCGGGCAGTTGACTCGCGCATCATTAACGCATAAGCGTTGTTAAATCCGATGGGTTTAAGCCACTTGAGATGGTAAGTAGAAAGAAAGTTCTGAGAAACATATTGGTAAGTTTTTTGGGCGTCATGTACGATGTTGTTGACCACAGAGTCTGAAGGCTTTAGGATGACAAGCAATCCGGTGCCGGTATATTCCGGATACATGTCTATCTGATTATTGGTGAGTGCATCAAAGCAAACTTTAGTACCACCCAAACCGGTTTTCGTTTCTACGTTCAAATGGGTATTTCCTCTAACAAGCATGGTGTACATGGCCGCCAGAATGTACTGTTCACCAAAAATTTTTGAACCGATTCTGAAAGTTCCATTTGTAGCAGGCAAGGGTTCTTTGTATAACCCTTTACTCTTCAGAAATTCCTGTGCAACTTCTGTTGGTTGTTGTTTTAAAAAGTCCACCCTGTAATTCAGCTCCGTCATAATGGAATCATTGATATGACCTGCCAATAAATTCAAAGCATCCTCAACCTCCGGAAATTTTTTCAAGAAGTCTTCACGGATAACGGGTGCGGCATAGTAGGGCGGAAAAATGTTTTTATCATCTTTGAGTATAGTAAGGCCATAAGCCTTTAACCTTCCGTCAGTACTATATCCGCTGATTACATCCAGTTTTTTTTCATAAGCAGCCTTATACATCACGGCGTCGCTGATAACCACGGTTTGCATATTCAGACCATAAACATCCCTAAGACCCAGATATCCGTCTTGCCTTCCCATGAATTCCGGAGTAAATCCGGCCAAAAGGTTTCCGCGATATAGGCTCGGTAGTAAATAAAAGGATGAAAGTATTATCAGGAAAACAGGCAGAAACCATATCGCTACCTTCAGGTTTCCGGCTTTTATTTTTTGTAATCTGGATAAAATAAAATCGAGGCATATCGCCAGCAAGGCCGCAGGAATGGCTCCCGCAAAAATCATATTTGTGTTGTTCAATGATATACCTCCAAAAATAAATTCGCCCAGGCCGCCGGCACCAATGTAAGAGGCGAGCGTGGCTACCCCTACGTTGATCACCGTTGCAATACGTATTCCTGCAAGGATAACCGGCATGGCCAACGGAAGCTGTACTTTTCGTAACACCTGAGCATAATTTAGCCCCATACCTCTTGCAGACTCTATGATGACGGGATCAACTTCACTAATTCCTGTAAATGTATTTCGAACAATCGGCAATAAGGCATAAAGAAAAAGCGCGGTAATGGCCGGTAACGGACCTATACCGAACAGGGGTATCATAAACCCCAGTAGTGCAATACTTGGTATGGTTTGCAGCACACCCGTAAAGGCAAGTACCGGCCCTGCAAACCTTCTTCGTCTGGTTATAAAAATACCCAGCGGAATTCCGATAATAACCGCCAGTAATAATGAAATAAAAGTAAGACCGATATGCTGCAGCAATTGGTCGAGGATTTTACCGGATTGCTCCTGCATAAATTGCATCAATGATTGTGATGACTCATTCATGATCCTGAAATTTAAGAGCCTTTAAAGCAGTAAACAATGACTCATAACCTGCTGTTTTGGTCTCGCCTGTTGTAATATTTTTAATGCCAACCACAGGCTCGGTCTGCCCATTTAGTTTTTCAATGGCCTCCTGCAGATTGGAGGTGTCAGGAATAAAATCACCATCAAACTGGTGGGCTGTTTCTTCAGATAGGTGCGTCCATATATCCCTCAATGTAATCTCCGATAATTCAAGCTGCATCTGCTGACTTCTCAAAAATTCGGTAACAAATTTACTTTGGGGTCTGAAGAGAAGGTCGGTTGTTTTTCCTGCCTGTACCAACCTGCCCCTGTCCATCAGAAGCAGTTTGTCTCCCATTTCAAATGCCTCCTTTACATCATGAGTTACAATTACAATGGTTTTGGATTTGAGTATTTCCAGCGTAGAAAATTCTTTTACAATATCTCTTCGGGTAATGGTATCCAGGGCTCCAAAAGGTTCATCCATTAACAGCAATGGCGGGTCGGCAGCTAATGCCCTGGCTATTCCTACGCGTTGTTGCTGGCCGCCACTGAGTTGTTGGGGATAGCGGTTCTTATACATTACAGGGAGTGCCACCTGGTGCAGCAATTCATCAATCCGGTCATTGATTTTTTTTCGCGGCCATTTGAGTAGTTCCGGAACGATAGCGATATTTTCAGCCACTGTGTAATGCGGAAAAAGGCCGTGGTTTTGCAGTACGTAGCCGATGTGCCTTCTCAGTTCGACAGGGTTGACGTGTTGCGTGTTTTTGCCATCGATCAATATTTGGCCGGATGTAGGGTCGGTAAGTCGGTTAATCATCCGCAATGTTGTTGTTTTGCCACAGCCGCTGGTACCAAGCAAAACAGTATTTTCTCCTTTCTCAACAGTAAACGATAACCTGTCAACTGCCCTTACATTTCCAAATTCTTTTACAACATTTTCAAATGTGACCATAGGCAGATTTTTTTCAGGTGTTTTTACATAGCGGCAATCCGGTCATAATCATAGCCTGCTCTTCCCAAAGATCTTTTGGCGGCATCCAGTGCATAGGTTGCTTTATTAGTAGGATGTAGTGGCGTGTCGGTTGTGCTGGCCAGTTGTTCCAGTAGCTCATCGGTCTGATGTTGCGTCAGTTTCTCGCAAACATCGTAAATGCCTCCAGGCCTTTCTTCTTTTTCGTCGTGCTTTTCAATTACATATTTGATTACCTTGATCAGCTCTGC
>JBIQMB010000554.1:0-2867 GCA_044463745.1 Chitinophagaceae bacterium
GCTTTTGTATGCCAACTCAATTAAATGGATGACCCGGATGGCATCGATGGGTGCTACGGGTACTTCATTTCCCTTTCGGATGGCTGCATAGAGTTCGTCGTAAAATATGCCGTAATTGCCACGTTCGGGAATAATAACCTGTTGTGTTTTTTCATCGAATTCGACCTGAGTCAGTATACCATTTCCTGAAGGTGGTTCCGTCCCCCAGCCATCCGACGAAGGGCTTTTCCCAAAGTCCAATTCTTCTTCCTGAATATTCGATTTCGGTTTTATGAAGGATCCCTCAGTGCCAAAAAAAACATATCCCGGTAATTCATACGCTGCCAGGTAAGTAGAATGGAGTCTTACACGAAGGTTTTCGTAGTATAGAATGACCTCAAAATAATCATCAACCCTGCTTTCTAAACGAACAATATCAATATCGGCAAAAATCCTGGATGGCATTCCAAATAACTGAATAGCCTGATCGAGCAGGTGACTTCCGAGGTCATAAAGATTTCCCGTTCCCGGTCCAGGGGTTTCCTTATGCTTTTTTTTTCCGCGATGCAGCCGATATCGATCAAATCGCATTTCTACCTCCACTACCTCACCAAGATGTCCTGTTTCCAAAACTTTTTTGATGGTCAGATAATCACTGTCATACCTTCGATTATGATAAACAGAAAGCATCTTATTTTGTTTTACCGCGAGCTTTTTCAATTTAACCCCTTCTTTTGCTGTTATGGTAAACGGCTTTTCAACCACCACATGCTTACCTGCGCCAAGTGCTTTTTTTGCAAAATCGAAATGGGTGAAATTTGGCGTGTTTACAATGACTAACTCCACTTCATCATCGGCAATCAAATCATCAATAGAACGATAAATCTTTGCCTTCGGAAACAACATATCCGATATATTCTTTGTCCTTTCAAGAACGGCTACGATCTCATAATTGGGATTGACCCTTAAAAAAGGTGCATGAAAAATTCTGCCGCTCATCCCAAATGAGCACAATGCGGTTTTGATTTTATCTTCTGATTTCATTTTCTGATCTTCTAAATTATCCTAAATCTATTTCAGTATTATCCCCGATATTCAGGGATCGGGTTTCTCCAATAATTTCTGTATCGCTTCCTATAAGTGAGTCTGATAAAACAACATCATAAAGCCGGGAATAAGAGCCGATAATTGAATCCTTGATAATAGAAGAATGAATGGTGGTATTATCACCTACAGCCACATGAGGGCCGATGATCGAATTTCGGATGTTACAGTTTTCAGAAATACTTACCGGAGGAATAAAAATAGTGTTTTCGAATTTATTATCTTCAGAAATCGTACCTCCAAGTTTTTGCAATAAGGTAGAATTTGATTCTAAAAGGGATTGCTTTCTTCCGCAATCAAACCAGTTTTCGACCCTGAAAGGTTTGAAGATCGTTCCTGCCTTGATCATACACTGCAGAGCATCAGTCAAGTTAAACTCGTCATGGCTTTTAATGCCTTGGGAGATGATTTTGCCAAGACACGAAAAAAGTGTTTGCGTTTCTTTTATCTTATAAAGCCCTACCAGAGCCAGGTTACTCTTGGGAATAGAAGGTTTTTCTATAACTGAAGTAATAATGCCCTCTTCATTTAATTCGGCTACACCAAAACTCCTCGGATCATCTACTTTTTTGACTCCCAAAACAGAGTATTCTGAAGCCAGAACTTCCGCCACATTGTATTCACAAATCGTATCACCCAAGGCTATAAAAACCTCCTCATCTTCAACGATATTTCGCGCCAAATTAATGGCGTGCGCCGTTCCTTTCCGTTCATTTTGATAGATAAAGTGAGATGTGATATGGGGATATTTTTCTTTTATATAATCCTGAATTTTTTCACCAAGATATCCGATGATAAAAACAAATTCCTGAATCCCGGCATCATACAATTGCTCTACATTTATACTCAGAATTGTCTTTCCGGCCAAAGGAATCAGGGCTTTGGGCTGGGTATATGTATGCGGTCTGAGTTTAGTGCCTGCGCCTGCCACAGGAATGATGGCCTTCATAAATTTTTAATTTTAAATCCGGTTACTTTTCAAATAATGGATAGGTGAATATAGTAAATGTTTAGAAATCTTCGTGGTTTCAGAATTCAAAAATAAGTCTATAACACAATGACTGGAAAGCAAGTTTTGAATTAAGCAGAATTTTAGGATGCTCTTCTCAATATATTTTTCGACCGGTAAACCCATCTTTTTTGTCGGCGGCGATTCAAATGCATTTATCCATCACGTTTTCCCCATCTACGAAATCTTTACAAAGCGTTCCTTAACTTTTTGTAGGTTTGCGCAAATTAGTAAAGCTATGCCAAGAGACAATCAGGTTTTTGATATTATCGCCAAAGAACTTAACAGACAAAGAGAAGGAATAGAACTGATCGCTTCCGAAAACTTTACCTCCTCTCAGGTTATTAAAGCCATGGGAAGCGTTCTTACAAATAAGTATGCAGAAGGATATCCGGGAAAAAGATACTACGGCGGATGCGAATTTGTGGATGAAAGCGAACAATTAGCAATCGACCGGCTTAAAAAAATCTTTGACTGCGAATATGCCAACGTTCAACCGCATAGTGGCGCACAGGCCAACGCTGCTGTTATGCTTGCCCTTTTGAATGCAGGAGATAAAATACTTGGATTAGACTTGAGCATGGGCGGCCATCTAACACACGGATCACCGGTGAATTTTTCGGGAAAACTTTATGAAGCTCATTTCTATGGCGTGAAAAAAGAAACCGGATTGGTGGATTACGAAATGCTTGAGGAGCAGGCCAGAAAGCATAAACCTAAAATGATAATCTGTGGAGCATCGGCCTATAGCCGCGACTGGGATTACAAACGCATA
>JBIQMB010000555.1:0-2857 GCA_044463745.1 Chitinophagaceae bacterium
GCATTCACTTTCAGTCCGTCGGTTAAAACCGACGGCAATAAATATCTACGATCTACTGGCGCAGGCCTCCAGGTCTGTGACTAAGCGTTACTTAGAAAGTCGTTCTAAGAAATAAATGTTCATGATTCTGATAGCTGCCACTAAGTGACAAGACCGATAGATTTTTTTTATGTCATCCCTAACGGGTTTTATTATCAATGGTGAATTATTTTTCGACAATATTGTACCTCTAAAGAGGTTTCCTTTCACTGGCGCAGGCCTCCAGGCCTGCGACTATGACGTTACTTGGTAAATGGTTTTAAGAAATACATATTCAAAAATCCGCATCGCCAACCATTCACTGGCACGACCTTCTGCCCTATGGCGGATTAACCTATTCGTTTTGTGCATTCTCGCTATTAAATTCGATAATAAAATTGGCAATCATTGAAAATATTCCACAGTTGAACACTTTATTCGACATGCCACAGCAAAAACAATAGTGTTTGCCTTTTGGTATGATTATGGATTTATGAAAGGATGAAATCAAAAAATATATAACCATGAACACAACATCAAAAGCAACCACGGACACACTTAAAGAATTAATCCTTTTGAACAACGACAGACATGAAGGTTACCAGAAAGCAATCGAGCAAACAAAGGATGCAGATTTAAAGCAGTTGTTTTCTACCTTGAGTGAGCAAAGCCAGAAATACAGTCAGGAGCTTCAATCACATTACCCCGACAAAGAAGACATGCCCAAGAGTGATGAAACCAAAAATACCGGAAAACTGTACCGCGTATGGATGGATATTAAAAACGCTTTAAGTACAAACGATCGCCATTCGGTTCTTGCAGCATGCGAATATGGAGAGGACGTTATTAAAAAGGGATATAAGGATGCGTTGGAAGATAAAGAAGATTTGGATGCACAAGTATTATCCATTGTTGAAAAGCAATACAACTCGATTCTGGAATCGCACAACCGTGTAAAAACATTACGCGATAGCGCTAAATAGAGATAGATCAGAAGTTTAATAAAAAAAATTTAAGGAAATCGTTTTCCCCAAGGAACCCTCTGAGTTCAGTTCAGAGGATTCCTTTTTTATTTAGATGAACAGAGCTGGAGTAATTGTTTTCATGAACAGAGCCAGAACTCTGTTTTTTCCTGGGGGATTCTGCGCTCCTGCTCAGAAGATTCTCTTTCTTAAATGAACTGAGCTGGAGCTCTGTTTTCCCAGCATATCTCAGCTATGGTTATGAAAATTCATCCTTTCTAATAGACAGAGCCAAACTCTGTTTCCCAGAGAAATGAATGCATTCACCGGTAAATAATAAGTTATAATTCTACATTTTTTTTACGCTTCCTCAAAACAAAATCAGACCTTCACACCATGAAAGACAAAAGAAGCAATGTCAGAAAGCGGATTATCAATTTTACTTTTTTCGGACTTCTGTTCGTGCTGTTGGTGAGCACATCTGCCAAGAGTTTTTTACTCCGGGTCGTTTTGGCAACCGGGCTGTTTTCTCCCAAGATAGAACAGCCTGTAACGGAAAGCCAATATGCAGCAATGCCCCTCACATTTAAAAATGAAAACGGTGAAATGAACAGTACAGAAAACCTACGGGGCAAGGTTGTATTCATCAACTTTTGGGCTTCCTGGTGCCCACCCTGTCGAGCTGAAATGCCCTCCATGATGAAGATGTACGAAAAAATGAAAACCGATCCGGAGATTGAATTCATTTTCATCAATTTTGATGATAATAACATGACCGGGAAAAAATACCTGGCAGATAATAATTACAATATCCCCTTCCAGAAATCACAGGGATTTATTCCGACTGATTTGTTTGGCGGCACGCTCCCCACAACGGTTGTACTTAATAAAAAGGGGGAAGTAGTCATGAAACACACGGGCATGGCTGATTACAACTCAACCAAATTTATCAATCAGTTGCAAGCGCTGAAATAAAGCAGAGAATGCGATACCCAAAAGGAAATTTACTTACCCGCTCTCCTTTTTATTTCTTTCTTAATCAGATTTAATTCCCTCCCTGTTTGTCCACCCAGAGATGAATTCTCTTCTGCCCTTCTCATCAGGTAAGGGATTACGTCATGAATGGGCCCGAAAGGAAGATATTTGGTGGAATTATATCCCGCCTTAGCAAGATTAAAAGTAATGTTGTCGCTCATGCCATATAACTGTGAAAAGAAAACTTTTTTGGTATCGTAAGGCATATTGTTCATTTCAATCAGTTCAGCGCCCAGCATGTTACTCACCTCGTTGTGCGACCCTATCAATGTATAAATATTATTTTCAGGCTCCAGGCAGTAACGAACCGCATCATTAAACATCTTGTCGGTAGATTCCTTATCCGGGTTAATAGGAGATGGATAACCTTTTTCCAAAGCACGCTCTCGCTCCTTTTCCATATAAGCCCCACGCACCAACTTAAACGCAAGGGTAAATCCACTTGCCTTTGCATATTCATTTACATCCTTAATGTACTTTAGCCGATCGTGCCGGTATAATTGTGCCGTGTTGTAAACAATGACCGTGTCGCGGTTATACTTTTCCATCATTTGGGTGGTAAGCGCATCTACCGGATCCTGTATCCATGAATCTTCCGCATCTACCATTACCCCAATCTGCTTTTCTGCTGCAACTTTACAAATCTGATCCATCCGATTGCATACTCGTTGCCACTCTTCTTTTTCATCATTGGTCAGGTTATCCAGATTAAGCTTTCCTTTTACCACATCACTGTAAACGGTTGATTCTCCATTTTTTTCAAGCAGTCCAAAGCGACTCATTCCTGTAAGCTTAATGCTCATAAAAGGAATATTGTCCTGATCAGCCGCAAAATTTATTAC
>JBIQMB010000556.1:0-2856 GCA_044463745.1 Chitinophagaceae bacterium
TATCTGGGGCTGGAGTGGGGGTGGTTCAAATACGCTTAATGCTTTATTTCGAAGACCGGACGTATATTCGATGGGCATTGCCGTAGCACCTAAACCCCAGCCGTGGCTTTACAATGCATGGTTTCAGGAAATTTATATGAAAACACCTGAAGTAAATCAGGAAGGATATCTTAAGTCAGCACCAATTAATTTTGCGGATGGACTGAAGGGAGATCTTCTGATCATTCATGGAACGGGTGAAACGAATACACATATTCAAATCACAGAAGGATTAGTTGACAGGATGATAGAACTGGGTAAATCCTTTGATTATATGACCTATCCTGACAGGGATCATGGAATAAGAGAAAAAGCCGGTACATCGTTGCATTTACGGTCACTCATCGTTCGCTATCTTATGCAGCATTTGCCTGCCGGACCAGCAGCTGAGAATTATTAAATATGGATTGATAAAAACAAATAGATGAAGAAATTAACTGTATTATTTTTCCTCGGTTCTTTAATGCCGTCATTGTTGCGTGCGCAGACTGAAATAAAATCAGCAAATAATTTACCTAAAAATTTTGATCCGGCAACTGTACTTTGGTATCAGGAGCCTGCCAAAATTTGGGAAGATGCACTACCGGTGGGCAATGGTAGGATAGGAGCCATGGTTTATGGGCACTATGGGGAAGAAACGATTCAACTAAACGAAGAAACTTATTGGTCAGGAGGTCCTTATTCTACAGTAGTGAAGGGTGGCTATAAAATGCTTCCGGAAATACAGAGGCTTATTTTTAATGGTGAACCTATTAAGGCTCATAAGCTTTTTGGCAGGCATTTAATGGGATATCCTATAGAGCAACAAAAATACCAATCATTAGCCAATTTACATCTGAATTTCGGTCATGAAAAAGTATCTGATTATACCCGTGCGCTGGATTTGAAAACCGGGGTAGTAACCATACGCTATACCAATGATGGTGTAAAGTATAAACGTGAAATATTTGCTTCTGCAATTGATCAGACCATTGCCATAAGAATTACGGCCGATAAGCCTGCAAGTATATCTCTTGATGCCGAACTACGCGGAGTTAGAAACAGCACCCATTCTAATTATGCGACTGATTATTTTAGAATGGATGCATTGGGAGCTGATCAACTTCGGTTAACCGGTAAGTCTGCCGACTATCTTGGAATTGAAGGAAAGATCCGTTATGAAGCCAGGATTAAAGCGTATCCGGAAGGAGGTAGAATGCAAATAGATGATGAAACCAACACTAACCTGCAAATCAGAAATGCGAATGCAGTCACGCTTTATTTTGTTGCTGCAACAAATTTTGTTAATTATAAAGATGTTAGCGGCAATCAGGTTGACCGTGTTGAAAAAATGATTTCCGGGTTAAATAATAAAAGCTATTCAGAAATAAGGACAAGTGCTCTGAACGATTATAAAAATTATTTTGACAGGGTTGTTCTCACCCTGCCTCAGGTTTCAAATTCATCGCTTCCTACCAATATACGTATGCAGAAGATACAGGAAACCCCGGACCCCCAGTTAGCTGCGTTGTGTTATAATTTTGGAAGATACCTTTTGATTTCATCATCTCGCCCAGGCACGCAGCCTGCTAATTTGCAAGGAATCTGGAATAATGATATGAATCCCGCATGGGATGCAAAGTACACAACTAACATAAATCTGGAAATGAATTATTGGGCTGTGGAATCAGGCAATCTTTCTGAGCTTGCGGAACCTTTGATTAAGATGGTGAAAGAGCTAACGGACCAAGGTGCTCAGGTTGCGAAAGAACACTATGGAGCCAAAGGATGGGTCTTTCATCAAAATACGGATATATGGCGTGTGGCAGCCCCGATGGATGGGCCGACCTGGGGTACCTTTACTGTAGGAGGTGCCTGGCTTACCACACACTTATGGGAACATTTTCTTTACAATCAGGATCGGACTTTTTTAAAGGAGGTTTACCCGATATTAAAAGGAGCCGTAGAGTTTTTTATGGATTTTTTAGTGCCATATCCTGGTAAAGACTGGCTTGTTACAAATCCGTCCAATTCGCCGGAGAACCCACCTAAGGCGAAGGGTTACAGATATTTTTATGATGAGATCACAGCGTCGTATTATTTTACAACGATAGTTGCAGGTGCTACCATGGATATGCAGATATTGAAGGATTTGTTTGATTACTATAATACCGCATCAGAAATACTTGGCATTGACCATGAATTTGCCAGGGTTGTGGCTGATGCCAGAAAACGATTTCCTCCTTCGCAGGTAGGGAGAGATGGTATGCTTCAGGAGTGGACTGAGGATTATGGACAACTTGAAGATAAGCACAGACATTTTTCGCATTTATATGGATTATATCCCGGTAATGTAATTTCTTTGGAAAAAACACCTGAATTTATTGAACCCGTGAAAAAAGTATTAGAACAAAGGGGTGATGGCGGTACAGGGTTTTCGCATGCCTGGAAAATGGCACTTTGGGCGCGCCTGGCAGATGGGAACCGAGCGAATAAAATCTTCAAAGGATACCTGAAAGATCAATGTTATTCTTCTTTATTTGCAAAGTGTGGTAAACCTTTTCAGGTTGATGGGTCGTTAGGCGTTACTGCTGCTATTTCTGAAATGCTCATTCAATCCAATGAAGGCTATATTAAATTGTTACCTGCGCTTCCTGCCGAATGGGGGTCGGGCGAATTTAGAGGTGTTTGTGCAAGAGGTGGATTTGAACTCGATTTTAAATGGGATGGCTATGAAATTAGTTCATTAAAGGTTTTGTCTAAGGCAGGGATGCCGTTTAAAATTAAAACAAATAAAAAAATAATATTGTGCTAAACCCCAAAGGGCTTTCAGAAATC
>JBIQMB010000557.1:0-2832 GCA_044463745.1 Chitinophagaceae bacterium
AATCCCCATGATAAGCCAAATGCAAAAGCAGTGAGATTGAGGCTCGGCACAATGAACTAAACCGCACTCGCCATTATAGGCTCCTCTGCTCGACAGCATATTCTTAGCCACTCCTGTACTAAAAAGGTGTCGGTTATGTTCTATTTTTCCGATTTTCTGTAGAATTACTTTGCAGATAAATATATAAATAATTAAACAGAAAAACATGAAATTAGAAAATAGAATGCATACCATTCTGGTGCTTGGAGGTACAGGCAAAACCGGAAGAAGAATAGTCGAAAGGTTGAACCGTCTCGAATGGCCGGTTAGGATTGGCTCTCGATCAGGAAACCCCAAATTTAATTGGAATGATAAAACCACATGGCTCACATCACTTATAGGAGTGGATGCAGTTTATTTAAGTTTCCAGCCGGATATTGCAGTGCCTGGCTCTGTTGGTATCATTGAGGAGTTTCTCAATATGGTAGTAACCCATGGCATTCGAAACATTGTTCTACTTTCCGGCCGGGGAGAAAAGGAAGCACAGATGGCCGAACAAACAGTCAAAAGCTCAGGTATCAACTGGACAATTTTAAGGTCAAGTTGGTTCAATCAAAATTTTAGTGAAGGCTTTTTTCTTGATTATATACAATCCGGTCACGTTGCACTGCCTTCAGGGAATGTTAAAGAGCCATTCATAGATGCTAATGATATTGCCGATGTAGCAGTAGCAGCACTCACACGAGGAGGACATGCTAATAAGATTTATGAGCTTACAGGGCCTCGCCTGCTTACCTTAAAAGATGTCATTAACAAAATTGCGGATGCCACAGGCAGGTCAATTCAGTTTGAAGACATTTCAGTAAAGGAATATGCGGCTCGCTTAACAAAAGAGGGTATACATCCCGACTATATTTGGTTGGTTACGTATTTATTTTCGGAAGTGTTGGATGGCCGAAATGCAAATATCGGAGATGGAGTTCAGCTTGCATTACAAAGAGAACCAAAAGGATTTGAGGACTATGTCCAGAATACAGCAGCAACCGGTATATGGTCTGCACAATAATTTTTTTCAAAGGTTCGTAGTCAAACAGCCGAAATAACAATCGCGCCTAAAAATAAAAAGGACAGCCAATTTTTCCTTTTTGAAATTTTTTCTTTTTCATAAACCCCTACCTTGTGTTTTTCAAAGAAAAAAATTATGAAGTACGTTGTGATCCCACCTCCATTAAAGTTAAAAAATCACGTCCGATACTTCTGGACCATGGAAAGCGATATCGCGCAGCCATCGCCGTGTATAATTGGCCCACTGGCCGACGGGTTTCCGGGAATTATGATTCAAAATAATGAATTAGGTTTTTATTCTGACCAGAATGGGCATCCTTTATCAGAAGCATTTGTATACGGGCAAACCATCAAACAAACCAATCTTTTATTTTCCGGAAAGTTTAGTACCGTGGGGGTGAGTTTTTTCCCAACTTCATTAAATTTATTATTTGGCTTTGATGCACATGAATTGACTGATACATGTGTAGGCCTAAATGAGGTAATCATCAGGAAACAAAAAACGATTGTGCAGCAATTAAAAAACACACCGACTTTAGGGGATCAAGTTGAAATTATCAGTTCTGCTCTTTTCGCACAAGCAAACAAAACAAATGCATATCCGGATCATTCAATCAATTACGCTTTATCGCAAATCATTGACTCGCATGGAAAAATTTCGTTAGAAAAATTACGAAAAAAACTAAGTATTTCCGAAAGAGGCCTGGAGCGAAAATTCAAACAGCATGTTGGTGTTTCGCCTAAATCGTATGCAATGATTTGTCGTTTTCAGGAAGCACTAAATCAGTTAAAAAACAAGGACTATGAAAAGCTTTCAGACATTGCATACGATAATAATTTTGCCGACCAATCTCACTTTATAAGAGTGTTTAAGACTTTTACCGGTCTATCACCCTTTCAATTCCAAAAGCAAATGCAAGAGGAAAACAATGCAGTGGATAAAAACGATCACCTTCCGAAATGGCTAAATTAGAGCCTGTCGGTTTTGTTCTATTTTTTAATCTCTGGCAATGTTAATTTCGCAAGAAAAGAAGAATGAAAATGTATATTTCCACAATCACAATTCTATTGACCGGCCTGATGGCAGGTTTGTTTTTTGCATGGTCGGTATCCGTAACCCTTGGTCTGAAGCATGTGCATGATACACCTTACATTGAAGCGATGCAGGCAATGAATCGGGCTATTCTTAATCCGGTATTTTTATTCTGTTTCTTTGGTGTCGCTATTTTTTTGCCAATTTGTACAATCCAGCATTATAACCCCTCGCCTGGACCTGGATTCTGGTTGCTATTGGCTGCAAGTTTTCTATATATTGTTGGAATTATAGGTCTTACTTCTTTTGGCAACGTGCCATTAAATGAAGCCCTTGAAAAACTTGATTTAACGAATGCGTCTGCCGAGAATGTAGCCACACACAGAGCACAATTCGAAAATATTTGGAATAGACTTAATAATACCCGGACAGTATTGTCATCCTCTGCCTTTATTCTGGTAATCATTGCACATTTGATTGAAGGAGATTTTTAAAAATACAAATTGGAAATGGAAATATTTAAGAAAAAGAACACCACAACAACAAAATTAACCTTAATAGTACTTATGCTAATCGCTTATTTTCTCATTCAACCGGGCGTTCATGCTCAAACACGGGAGGTTATGAGTGATGCATCACTCAAACAAGATGCATTGGCTGTACTCGTGCACAAATGTAATATTTGCCATCGGTCAGCGACTCCCAAAAGAGTGTTCAATTATCAAAATATGGACAAGTATGCGGCGAAAATTTAC
>JBIQMB010000558.1:0-2805 GCA_044463745.1 Chitinophagaceae bacterium
TTACCGAAGAGACTTTTCATGAAGTATCGGAGGGAAGTTCTGGATGAATGGATAGTGCAATTAAGAACCTTGATTCGAAATGAAATCATTATCATTCTTGAAAAAGGCAAATACTGCCGCCACAACTTCCGAAAGGAATACGTGATTGGAAATGTGTTAGCAAATGGTGGCGCCATTTCTTATTGGTCAACTTAAAATATCCACGGTTTGACAGAGCAAATTTCCAATACTGTTTTTGTACAGTCGTCAAAAGTAAAAAAAGATAAAACAGTTTTGGGAGAGAATTATCGCTTTATCAAAGTAAAATAAAGTAAGTTGTCTCCACCGGATTGCGTATGGGCGCAGATTTTGTCCACGTCTGAAAATTTGGAATGAAAATATCTGTTTGTTAAATAATGTGCTTAATATAAATTCCATTTTCGCTCTTGGATAGACCAAAATTCAAGATCCATTAGCCGTATGGCTTTTCTGAAAATGTGATTTTATCTATCATGAAAAACATGATTACTTTCTAGCATTTCATGGAGTAAAGAAAGTGGTTAGAATATTTTACCTGAGTTTCAAACATATCTAAAGATTTTTCCAGCCACCTAAATCATAAACTGCGCTGCTGTTCGGGATGTTAGCAAGGCGCATCCTGGACGACAAATAAAGGGATTTGTAATCCGCTTAAATATTCTTTACCTGAATTAAAAAGAAAAATAACTTCTCAATAATGAACATCACAGCTACCCACATCAACTACTACTTTGTTTGTAAGAGAAAGTTATGGCTTTTTAGCAACGGTATCAATATGGAACATACCAGTGATACCGTATATGATGGTAAACTGCTACACGAAAGTTCCTATCCGCAACGTGCAGATAAATATTCTGAAGTAGAGCTGAATGTTGAGTTAGATGGAATAGCCTTACATGGTAAAATAGATTTTTATAATGCCAGGCAAAAAATAATACACGAAACCAAACGTAGTAATAAAATAGAAGTGGCGCACGAATGGCAGGTGAAATTTTATTTATGGCTACTGAAGTTAAATGGTATCGATGACGCTACAGCCACTCTTGAGTATCCGCTTCTTCGCCAAACAAATACAGTTCAGCTTTCGGATTCAGATATCACTAAATTAAAAGAAGTGATAGTTGATATTCAGCGGCTTCAACAGTCGGAAGATTGCCCACCGGTCATTCATTCGAAGATCTGCAAAAGTTGTAGTTATTATGAGTTTTGTTATGTGGAGGAGTGAGAGGGTGATCTGTGATCTGTGATCTGTGATGGAGTGATGTGTGAATTGCGAAGGTGCTTGCATTAATAGTAATAGTTATTGTTTTTGTCTTTATTATTCAAATTACTAAATCAACAAACACAAACAATATGATACAGGAAGAATTTAACCAACAGTTTCGAGACAGAACTAAAGCTCTTGCATTAGAAATCATAAATATTACTTCGTCCATAAAATATAGTGACGCATTGAGCATTGTCAGAAAACAGGTAATTCGTTCCGCGACATCCGTTGCAGCCAATTTCAGAGCAGTGTGCAGGGCGCGTTCAGAAAAAGAAAGATTTGCGAAGCTTTGCATTGTTGTAGAAGAAGCCGACGAAACACTATTCTGGATTGAAATACTAATTGAAGGGAACTTTATTTCTGCAGGTAAAATAATTAAATCTCAAAGGGAATCTGAAGAGATATTGAAAGTAATGGCTGCATTTAAAAAGAAACTGCAACAGCATCGCTAAATCACCCAATCACCGATCACCCAACCACAGATCACCCAATCACCCAATCACCCATCACCCAATCACCGATCACCCAATCACCGATCACCCAATCACCGATCACCCAATCACCCAATCACAGATGAAAAAATCCTACTACCTCTTCAATCCCGGCCGCATGAGCCGTAAAGATAACACGCTGAAATTTGTTCCGGTAGATGAAAATGGCGCGGAAGGGCAAGCTAAATATTTACCTGTGGAAGGTGTGTCTGACCTGTATTGTTTTGGTGCATTGGATGCCAATAGTGCCTTGTATAATTTTCTGGGAAAGGAGCAAATAGCCGTTCATTTTTTTGACTACTATGAGCACTACACCGGCAGCTTTATGCCTAAAGATTATCTATTGGCGGGAAAGATGCAAATAGAGCAAACAAAGCAACATTCAAATTCGAATAAGCGGTTAGTCATAGCCCGGAAGTTTGTAGAGGGCGCAGCCTTCAATATTTTAAAAAACCTAAAGTATTACAGTTCGAGAGGAAAGGACCTGGATGAAACAATTAAGACGATTGAAGATTTTTGTAATGACATCTCCCAATGTGCGAATATTGAAACGCTAATGGGTCTGGAAGGTAATATTCGCAAAACCTACTACAATGCGTTTGATGTTATTATTAACGATTTCATGATGGAAGGCCGAAGTAAGAGGCCGCCCGAAAATGAGGTAAATGCATTGATCTCGTTTGGTAATATGATGTGTTACACACTTTGTCTTGGACAGATTTATCATACCCAATTAAATCCTACGATAAGTTTCTTACACGAGCCGGGGTATCGCCGGTATTCGTTGGCATTGGATATAGCAGAAATTTTTAAGCCTATTCTGGTTGACAGAACCATCTTTAAAGTCCTTAATAAAAATGAAATCAAGAGTAGTGATTTTGATGTGCAAGTCAATAGTGTATTGCTTAAAGATGCAGCACGGAAAACTTTTGTCAGATCCTTTGAGGAACGGCTGAATGAAACCATTAAACATCGCTCGCTGAAGAGGAGCGTAAGTTATAAGCATTTAGTAAAATTAGAGTGTTATAA
>JBIQMB010000559.1:0-2803 GCA_044463745.1 Chitinophagaceae bacterium
TCAATGCTTTGTCGAGCGCCGCTTCTAAATCCTGCTTGTTGTTCACCTTGCTCATGCCGATGCTCGATCCGCCGTTGTTTGGTTTTACAAAAACCGGGAAACGCAGTTTTTTTATTTCGAATAATTTATCAGGATTTTTTCGCTCATCCTTAAACATAAGTACCGATTTGGACACGTTGATGCCGGCAAAGGCAGCCACCGCAACGGTGTATCTTTTGTTGAAGGTAAGTGCTGAAACGGCAGCATTGCACGAAGTGTAGGGGATGCCCATCATATCCAGATATCCCTGCAGCTTACCATCCTCGCCCGGTGTGCCATGAATGCCGATTAATGCGGCATCAAACTTTATTTCTTTGTCCTGTTCGCGGATGGTAAAATTGTTCTTGTTTACGGGCGTTTTTTCACCACTCTTGTTGACGTAAAACCATCCTTCCCTGGTCAGGTCAATTTTATAATAATCAAATTTGTCGGTGTCAATATTTTTTTCAATCGTCACGGCTGTGGCATAGCTGACCTCCGCTTCGCCTGAATAACCGCCGGTAATAAATGCAATACAAGATTTCATCAGTTCGGGTTTTTAATGAATACAATCTGGGGAGAAGGATTCTGTAAAAAGAATTATCTCCGGCTGTAAAATTCATATATTTTTTCTGACTGGGGTAATATATTTACGAAATGATCATTCACCCAGGCCTTGATTAACCGTATTGAGAGCAAATTTCCATTCACCATTTTGTTTTTTCCACACATTCACATAGGTTCCTTTAATGGTGTCATTGTTTACCACAATATCGAAAGTGCCATAGGTAAAACCAAGGTCGCCTGAAGATGCAATCTGCGCCCGGTCAGGCTTCCAGGTTATCATAAAACCCGTATCATCCACCTGACTCAGGTATTCAATCGCGTCTGCCTCGGTTATTGGGTTTTCATTGGCTCTCAATATCACACCATCTTTAGCCATGTAATGAAGAAAAGCTTTTTTCATTCCCCTCTCCAGGCTCATTTGCGAAAAATTTTTTTCTACGGTGAAGAGCTCAGAAGGATCGGATGTACGACTCATGGTTGTATTCTGATCTATGATATCGCACGAAAAAAGAAGAGCCGGTAAAAGGATCAGGAGTATGAACTTTCGTTTAATCATAGTGGTAATTAAAAATAAAAGCGAAGGCTTAAGTAAGGCCTTCGCTTTTCTGCAGGAAATATCACCCGCATACATAGGTTTAAAAAACCATAAGACGATTTTCTTACAGATGCAATTTATTCTTTTTTTCTAACAATTCCTCAATTGTTTCCTGATATAATTCATCCGGAACACAACAGTCAACCGGACAAACCGCGGCGCACTGGGGTTCTTCGTGAAAACCCTGGCACTCTGTACACTTATCCGGTACGATGTAATAAATATCTGTGGCGATAGGCTCCATGCGCTGATCCGCATCGATGACCGTGCCATCCATCCGGGTTACGGGTCCTTTTAATGTTGTACCGTCCACAAAAGCCCATTCCACTCCGCCTTCATAAATTGCATTATTGGGGCACTCCGGTTCACAGGCGCCACAATTAATACATTCATCAGTTATCTTAATTGCCATTTCCCAATTATTTAAAAGATTTTCAAAGGTTAATTTGCGAATTTTGCAAATCAGTCAATTTGCTTACAAAGATAAAAAAGATAATTACAAACATTTATGAACTTGGTAAAAAGAATGCAGGTTCTTGCTGAATTGCGGGATTGGTTGCAAAAAAATGATGAGCAATGGAAAAGAATCAGATCACGAGCAGAGGAGCATAATAAGTGGTTTACTGAAGAATTTGTGGATCACCGCATCCGCACAATTCTATCAGAATATCTGGACGAGCGAAAGTTGCAGGCCTGGGTTAATCATTACAGCGTGGATGATAATATTACCCCGCGGAAAGTAGGGATCGTGATGGCAGGCAATATCCCGCTCGTTGGTTTTCATGATCTGTTATGTACATTTATCACCGGTCATCATGCGCACATTAAATTATCGGATAAGGATTCGATATTGCTGAAAGGAATTGCAGACAAAATGAAAGAATTTGATTCTGGTGTGGAGAAGTTCATCACCTTTGCAGATACACTTAAAGGTTGTGATGCTTACATTGCCACAGGCAGTAATAATACTTCGCGATATTTTGAGTATTACTTTGGCCGGTACCCATCTATCATTCGGAAAAACAAGACCTCCGTTGCCATCCTTAAGGGCGATGAAAGGCTGGAGGAGCTTGAGTTACTGGCCGATGATGTGTTTATGTATTTTGGTTTAGGCTGCCGAAACGTAACACAAATTTTTGTACCGCATCATTTTGATTTTCCGCCTTTATTGCGCGCTTTCAATAAATACAGTTATCTGAAAGATCATACCCGTTTTAGAAATAATTACGATTATAATCTGGCTCTGCTGATTATGAATAACAGAAAGTATATGAGTAACGAAGCAATCGTTTTGGTGGAGGGGGATCATTTATTTTCTCCGGTCAGCGAGTTGTATTATGCTTATTACGATGATCGGACATCGGTGTTGGATTCGATGGTTAAAAATGAATCCATACAGTGCATCGTGGCCGAGGGATTTGTGGAAGCGGGGCAAACGCAAAGTCCCGGATTGTTTGAATATGCCGATGGTGCAGACACCATGCAATTTCTTCTGAGCATTTGACAGTTAACCCGGGATGCTATCGTCATTTAAGACGCTTCATTTTTAATTTATTGTTAATTGGTAATTTATTGATAAAGAAATTTTATTTGATTTATAATTTTAGGGCAAAAGGCATATAT
>JBIQMB010000560.1:0-2799 GCA_044463745.1 Chitinophagaceae bacterium
TGCCCCCAGTTATACAGCCTTAAAATTTCATCCTCATTTTTGGTCTTGGAGACGGCAATGAGCTGCACACCGGCATCCTCCAGTTCTTTTTTAAAATTATGAAATTCGCTTTGTTCCAATTTTATGTTATTTAAATAATGAGCGACTGATCACGATCCGTTGTATTTCGCTTGTTCCCTCATAAATCTGGGTAATCTTGGCATCTCTCATCATCCTTTCTACATGGTATTCTTTTACGTATCCGTAACCTCCATGTATCTGCACTGCTTCTGTGGCGGCCCACATGGCTGTTTCACTTGCAAAAACCTTGGCCATTGCAGCACTTTTAGTGTAATCCTGGCCATTGTCTTTTTGCCATGCTGCTCTCAAACAAAGTAGTCTTGCAGCCTCTATCCGCGTAGCCATATCGGCAATCTTAAATTGGATGATTTGATGATCTTTAATGGGAACACCAAAAGCCTGACGCTCTCTTGAGTAATTGATTGATCTTTCCATGGCACCGGAGGCAATTCCCAGAGCTTGAGAGGCAATGCCAATCCGTCCGCCATTGAGTGTTTCCATCGCAAATTTAAACCCAAAACCATCTGCACCAATCATGTTTTCTTTGGGAACCCTTACGTCCTGAAAACTAATGGAATGCGTATCACTTCCCCTGATACCCAATTTGTTCTCTTTAGGTCCTACCTGTACACCGGGCCAGTCTTTCTCAACGATAAATGTATTGATCCCGCGACTGCGTTTTTCAGGATGTGTTTGTGCCATTACCAGATAAACCGAAGCATTGCCACCATTGGTAATCCAGTTTTTTACCCCGTTGATAATGTAATGATCTCCGTCTTCTACTGCTGTAGTGCGCTGATGAGTAGCATCGCTGCCTGCTTCGGGCTCACTTAATAGAAAAGCACCGATATATAATTGGCCATCCTTTTTGCCCTGGGCCAGTGGAGTCAGGTATTTTTTCTTTTGCTCCTCGGTTCCAAACTCCTGAATGCCATAACAAACCAAACTATTGTTTACACTCATGCAAACACTTACGCTGGCATCTATCTTACTTATTTCTTCCATTGCCAGTACATAACTTACAGCATCAAGGCCCGCTCCTCCGTATTCAGGTTTCACCATCATGCCCAAAAAACCAAGGTCAGCCAGTTTTGAAATTTGCTCGCGCGGAAACTTTTGGTGTTCGTCTCTTTCAATGACGCCCGGCAGGCATTCGTTTACGGCAAAATCGTGAGCGGCCTGCCTGATCATTTCCTGCTCTTCGGTAAGCTTAAAATCCATAAAGAAATTTATTTGGCGCAAAAATAGCTTTTATTATTTATTGAAAAATGACCGCCTATCCTTCCGTTTCATCACAGTTGTTTTGGGATGGCTGGTAAAGAATTACCGTTTCAGGTTTTCATAGTCTGGTGACCAAGAGAATATATATTTATTTCCATTCTGCGATTCATAAAAAAAACACGGCTCTTCAAAAAAATATAAATTTCCTTATTGCTATTCACTTAACTTTATTTTTGGAATTGACCAATGATTAGGAGTATTAAACAGCGATAAGTCTTTAGAAGAAAGAATCCTTCAGTTGGCCGGAAATTATCGGCTGATGGCTAACAATGTATTTTCCAATCCTGGAGATGTTATTGTCATATTAATTACTTATTTTCCTGATTATTTTTCGTTTATTTTTAAAAAAGTCGGAAATGAAATACGTAGCGAAATTATCCATTGTTCTGCTTTTTTCGGGTTTGTCCATGTCGGTGGCACATGCTCAGGGGGATACCGAATTTTCCAAGGGGTTTATCGCTTATGCAGGGTTACACAATGGTTTGATTACTGATTTTGGAGGCAACCCTGATCTATTTGTTGGAGGGCTTTACCTGGCACCGCAGGTTACGGTTGTTCCACATTTTATGCGTGCCGGTATTCTGGCTGGCGGATTTTATTCAGCAAATCGTATCGACGGCGATGTTGGCCCTTCTGTTTCCATAAAGCTCAAAACTTTTGATGCCAACCTAAAGGGAGCCGGTGTAGGTTCATTAGGAAATCTGCACTTGCGTGTGGAGCATTTATGGGGAACAGGTAAGCAGCGATTATTTGGAGGAGGGCTGTTTTTAGATGCAGGGAATTTTCTGTTGCTCGGGGTTACGGGTCACCGAGATTACCGCCTCAACACCTGGTGGTTTCAATCGCAGATAGCTGTACGCATTTCAAAGAAAACCAAACTTCCGGAAATTTAAAAAGAAATTTTATGAAGAAAAGAGCTCTTGTAATTAGTGGCGGAGGATCAAAAGGCGCCTTTGCTGTGGGCGTTTTAAAGGAATTATATCAAATGTATCCTTTGCTGGATTTTGATTACTACGTTGGGAGCAGTACGGGTTCATTGGTGGTTTCACTGGCTTCGGTTGGAAAAATGGATACGCTCCAGAAGATGTACACAACTGTAACTGATCGTGACATATATATCCGCGGAAATATTATTGACCGGGTGAATGATGTAGCTATTTTTGATTCCACTCCTCTTTGGAATTTGATCAATAAAAATTTTACGGATGAGATGTACGAAATGCTTCTTACTTCGGCTAAGAAAGTTTTTTTTACAACCGTTTGTTTGCAAACCAATGAATTGAATGTTTTTTCAAATAATATTCAATCTGTCAGTCCGTCGGATTACCGGCTTGTTCAAACGATCAATGCCAATTACTTCAGGCGTGCAATGTTGGCTTCGTGCAGTCAGCCGGTGTTTATGCAGCCGGTCAAGGTGGGCAAGGGGATACCTGGTGCTAAGCATCCTGAATATCAATA
>JBIQMB010000561.1:0-2798 GCA_044463745.1 Chitinophagaceae bacterium
ATCATGAATGAGTATGCAAAAAATGAACCGGAAGGTGTCAAGAACTCTTACCTGGCTTTAGGTCATTTTATTCGTGCCTGGCAGTTTTTTCAGTTAACCATGCAGGTAGGCGATATACCTTATTCAGATGCCATAAAAGGTGACAAAGGAGAAATAAAGCCCCTTTATGATACGCAGAAGGATGTCTTTTTGGGGATATTAAATGAATTGGATTCAGCCAACTATTTATTTTCTGTGGGTCAAAAATTTGCCGGAGATTTTATCTTCAAAGGCGATCCTGATCAATGGAGGAGACTGGTTAACAGTTTCGAATTGCACGTGTTGATGCAACTTTATAAGAAAACTTCAGATAATGAACTGAAAGTGGTACAGCGGTTTAACGACATTGTTACGAATCGGCCACTCATGAGAGACTTCACCGATAACTTTGCAGTTACCTACCAAAATACTGCCGGATTGTGTTATCCCTGGAGTAATACGCCCGTACAGATTAATTCGTTTATCATTTATCCGGTTGTAGGATCTGCACTGATTAAACCATTGAAAGACCTTCAAGACAGGCGTTTGTTTTATTTTACTGAACCCGCACCGGCTTTAATTGGAGGTGGAATGAGTTCTTCGAATTGGAATGCATATATAGGCGTGGACGCAGCTGAAGAAAATGGAGTTTCGAAGGTGGCCCGTGCTACCGGAAACTTTTGTGATTTTAACCGGAGATATGTTGAGTTGTTTAATGCAGAACCGGTGGGACTCTTTAATTACTGGGATGTGCAGTTTGTGATGGCCGAAGCCCCTGTCAGGGGATGGCTTCCCTCAGGGTCGGCGGATCAATATTATGAAGCAGGAATAAAAGGTTCGATGAGTTTTCTTGATCATTTCACTCCTGCATCATACAATCATGGTATGCCTCTTACTGAAAGCTACATTGATAGCTATCTGACATCTGTTAAGCTTTCGGGATCTGAAGACAACAAGATAAAGCAGATCATTACCCAAAAGTATATCGCCGGTTTTCTGCAGGATGTGGATTATAATGCCTGGTACGAAAACAGAAGAACCGGCTATCCCGAATTTACTTTGAACACCAGTACTAATTTGAATCTTCCGACCAATAAATTTCCGAAGCGGTGGATGTATCCGCAGGATGAATTAAATTATAATACGGATAATCTCGAAACCGCTGTTCAGCGCCAATATAGTGGTAATGATGATGTGAACGAACTGATGTGGATACTGAGAGATTAAGCTCAGGTAGTTCCTGATATTTGACCGCTTTGTATTTGGAGTTATACTTGTATTGTATATCAGTAACCTCATGGGCTTTGGGGAATGTGTGGCAAAGCCCTTGAGGTTTTTTGGTGGTTATTCTGTAGTGTGTCAGACGAGGAATTAAGATATCCCGCTCAAATGAGACCATTTTTTTAATGGAATAAAGCCGGAGCCTCTGTTTTCCCGGGGATGAGAACATTTGCGGGTCTTCTTTAATGAACCCATCCACTAAAATAGAAGTAAAATGGACCTAACCTGATACCCACATACATATCCTAAAAATGATACCCGACTTTTAAACTCAAGTTAAAAGCAACCTTGGTTTTGTTGAGCTCCAATACGCCGTCAATCAGTTCGTTACCGGCATAGCTGTAGGCATAATGACTTGATCGGATTTTGCGTAAACCAACGCCCAGGCTGTATTCAACCGAAATGCGATCATACAAAGTTTGTGTGCCAAACCAGGCGGAGATATCTGAAAGTTTTTCAAATTCACTGAAATTGCCACCCGTGAATTGAGGATCACCGGATTGGCCGGGAATAATCTTCTTTTGGTTTGTGACGTAATGAGTATAATCATAAGAAAGACCTAAGAAAGATCCGTCAAGCCCTTCGCTCTGGAAGTAAATGCGCGGTTGGAAAGAAAAATAATATCCTATTCCTGACTTTCGATTTTTATAATCATATTTTCCCAGATAATTGCTGGCCGAGCCGGAAAAATCCTGATTCCAGGTGACATCGCCGCCTGTATCGTCATCATCGTTTACGGTACTGTACAAAGCCTTCAGGTAGTTGTGGGTGGTAATGCCTGCCCCGGCCTGAATAGACAAAAATGGAGTCAACTCCCTTTCATAATAAACCGGAACGAGCCCTGAAATAAACGCCAGTGGCGAAATCTTGATAATGTTTTGCTCGGTAGAACGTATGGATTTTTTCGATTCCGGTATCACTTTTTGAAAATGTACGGTATCCTGAGCGAACACTCCGAGTGCCAACCCTAAAAAAAGTATGGAAAATAATGTCTTTTGCACGGCTAAAAATTTTTCTCTTTCAACACAAAATATATATTTGGATTAATAAAACGTTATAAACAAAAAAAAATTTATGGCAAAGCATATTTTATTTTTAACCGTGTTTCTGGTAACATTCAGCAACCTTACCCTGGCGCAAAAATTTAAAGTTAGCTGGGGCGACGTTTCAAAGCTGAAATTCGATTATGCGGATGCCGTTCCGCTTGATGATGGCAAGCTGATTGTACTCAAATTCCAGATTGCAAAAAAGAATCCCTTTGGCCTTGAGGCCGATTACCATCCCATCCTTTTATTGGTAGATAAGAACATGCAAACCCTGAAGGAGGCTCCCCTCGTCATCAATGAAAAAAACACAAATTTTAAAGGGCTTGAAAGATTTGGCGACAACTTGTTTTATATCTACGAAGATTATTCCAAACAGAGCAAGATAACTACCCTGCACGCCATCAGGATTGATGAAGAAACCCTGGCAGCAAAGGATCGAATTGTTCTTGGTGC
>JBIQMB010000562.1:0-2797 GCA_044463745.1 Chitinophagaceae bacterium
TATTCATCGAATACGCCAAGGCAGATGCAGAAGATATCCTCATCAAACTGACCATTGTAAACCGAAATTCGGACAAAGTGCCATTGGTTTTATTGCCAACTTTATGGTTTAGAAATACCTGGAGCTGGGGGTATGATGATTATAAGCCGCAGATGATATCGGAGTCCGAAAAAATTCGTATTGAACATAAAAACCTTAACATATGCGCATTTTATTCCGAACCGGGAGGCGACCAATTGTTTACGGACAACGAAAGTAATTTCAAGCGGCTTTATGGTTCAGAAAATTTTTCTCCCTTTTTAAAAGATGGCATCAATCAATGTATTCTTTCCGGAAACAAAGACACCATCAATCCCGAAAAGAGCGGTACAAAGGCATCATTCAAAGTGGAAGCCTCCTTCAATGCCGGGGAGACCAAGGTTTTCCGATTCAGATTGAGTGGCGAAAAGAAGGATCCGTTTTCGGACTTTGAAGAAGTTTTTTCAAAACGGATTCAGGAGACTGAAGAATTCTATCAGCAGATTCAAAAAGGAATCGACGATGAGGAGCGGCGATTAATTCAACGGCAGGCCATCGCCGGGCTGATGTGGAGTAAACAATTTTATTATTACGATGTGGCACAATGGCTTGATGGGGATCCGGCTCAGGTAAAACCGCCTGAAAGCCGTCATCACATTCGCAATACCAATTGGCGAACGCTGAATAATAAGGAGATTATTTCTATGCCCGACAAATGGGAGTATCCATGGTATGCCACCTGGGATCTGGCCTTTCACTGCATTTCTTTTTCGATCGTTGACACCGCATTTGCCAAAAAACAGTTGCAGTTTTTTACCCGTGTGTGGTATATGCATCCGAACGGGCAGTTGCCTGCCTACGAATGGAATTTCGACGACGTCAATCCACCCGTGCATGCCTGGGCGGCTTTTCGTATTTTCAAAATAGATGAAAAGAAAAATGGGAAAGCCGATCTGCAATTTCTTGAATCTGTTTTTCAGAAGTTGTTATTAACCTTTACCTGGTGGGTAAACCGAAAGGACAAACTGGGCAACAACATCTTTGGCGGCGGATTTCTTGGTCTCGATAATATCGGTGCCTATGATCGTGATATGGTCTTCAAAAACGAAGAAAATCTGGAGCAGACAGATGGTACAAGCTGGATGGCAATGTTCTCGTTAAATATGCTGCGGATAGCTCTGGAACTGGCCCTGCACAATGTTGTGTACGAGGATATGGCAACGAAATTTTTTGAACATTTCCTCTATATTGCCAACGCACTGAATAATCTGGGTGAAGATAAGCAGGGCCTCTGGGATGAAGAGGATGGTTTTTATTACGATGTCATCCGGTTTAAAGATGGCCGGAGTGTAAGTCTGAAATTAAAAAGCATTGTCGGATTAATTCCGATGTTTGCCGTTGAGGTTTTTGAGCATGACTTCATACAGAGGCTCCCGAATTTTGAGCATCGTTTGCAATGGCTTTTGAAAAATAAGCCGGAGCTGGTTACGCTCGTTTCCAACTTTGAATATGAAAATCAGGAAAAAAAGCACATGATGAGCATGCTAAAACCTGATAGGCTAAAGCGAATCTTATCTACCATGCTTAATCCTGCTCAGTTCCTGAGCGATTATGGAATCAGAGCACTTTCCAAAGAATATGAGGCGAATCCTTTTCATTTCAAAACGGATGATATGGATTATGAAGTGAAATATTTACCTGCCGAAAGCGACAGTGAAATGTTTGGTGGTAACAGCAACTGGCGCGGGCCGGTGTGGATGCCGCTCAATTTGTTAATCATTGAATCCTTGCAACGATTCCATTTTTATCTGGGAAATGATTTTAAGGTAGAATATCCGACCGGTTCAGGACAGGAGCATACGCTGGACGAAATAGCGGCCGATTTATCACAGCGATTATGCAATATTTTTTTAAAGGATAAAGAAGGAAGAAGACCTTTTAATGGTGAGGTTGATAAGTTTCAGCACGATCCTCAATTCAAAGATTATATTCTTTTTTACGAATATTTTCACGGAGATAACGGCAGGGGTGTTGGTGCATCGCATCAAACCGGTTGGACGTCTGTCATTGCCAAATTAATTCAGCCACGGATGGGACAGGATTAATCGGAATATGTTTGTTCATGAATTACTTGCTTATTTTTCTTTGCAATATTTCATCAAGGCTGTAAAGATTTCGCGCCTGATTGGGTTTACATTAAAATAGGTTTGAGAAGATTGCAGGCCTACGTTTTGCCGGTTGATTAAAATAATAAGGGATGCATTGTATTCCGGTACAACGGCAAGGCTAGTTCCGGTAAAGCCTGTATGGCCAAAGCTTCCCTCTGGTCCGTTTTTTATTATTGAATCATCTGTGTCCATCACCCATCCTAATCCGTTTTTAAAATGATCGCGGGTTAAAAATGTGCGAAGGGTTTTTTCAGATATAAAGGAACGGTTGCCTGCTTTGCCTTTATTGAGTAGCATATCTACCAGAATTTGCAAATCATCTACATTGGAAAATAAACCCGCTGCTCCGCAAACCCCCTGTTCGGCATACCAGGCATTGCCATCATTCACTTCGCCATGCAGGGTATATTTTCGCCAGCCATTCCAGCTATCGGGATCAATACCTTCGACGAGGAAGCCCAGGGTGGAATCGTGTGTCATCCTGTATTCATAAGGGTTTCCGTGGGAGGTGGATGCAATCTTTTTGAATTTCCCTTCCTTTAACGGATTGAAGGTTGTGTGATTCATTTTTAGTGGTACGAAAATATTCTTATACATAAATGTATCCAGAG
>JBIQMB010000563.1:0-2782 GCA_044463745.1 Chitinophagaceae bacterium
TTTCTTTTTGGCTGCGCACCTGCAGGTAACCGTCTTTGTTTATCTTATTTCCAAGCTTTTCAAAAATCAGTTCTTTCTGTTCAGCATTAAGCAGATTAGATCCAGAGACATAAAAACTACCTTCTACCATGGTCTCCACTTTGTTCACGTTTTGCCCTCCCTTACCACCTGCTCTTGCGGTCTTAAATTCTATTTCATTAATCAAGTTAATCATCAATGTAAAAATACAATTACTTTTCCTTATGCATGATTGGAACGCTTTGCATAAATTTGCACTTTGATCCGGAATTAAAAAATTGACTCCGGTTGAATAATTGATAATCAATATGATGGCGCCAGGGCAAGTTTATAAAACGCTTTGCAATAAAAAAGCAAACGGTATCAAATCCTTCGGACTTCTTATCGATCCCGACAAGGTGGATGATGAAAAGATGGAGTCTCTATTGCCGCTGGCTATTGATGCAGCCGTTGACTTTTTTCTGGTAGGAGGAAGCCTTGTTATTTCTGATTATCTTGATGGATGCATCAAATCAATCAAAAGAAATTGTGATATACCTGTATTGCTTTTTCCCGGAAACAGCACCCAGATATCCCCTTACGCCGATGCATTGCTTTATCTTTCGCTCATCAGCGGTCGCAATCCTGACCTGCTGATCGGGCAGCATGTGGTTAGTGCCCCTGCGGTCAGAAAATCGGGTCTTGAAATTATGAGTACCGGGTATATGGTAATAGATGGTGGCGCTCCTACAACGGTTTCGTACATCAGCAATGCTACTCCCCTTCCTTCGGATAAACCGGATATAGCCATGTGCACAGCCATGGCCGGTGAGATGTTGGGCATGAAACTGATTTATATGGATTCGGGAAGCGGCGCCAGAATGTCCATAACAGAAGAAATGATTGAGAGTGTGAGTCAGCATATTGAAGTGCCGTTAATCATTGGTGGCGGTATCAGAAAGCCTGAAAAAGCCTACCTGAATTGCAAGGCCGGAGCGGATATGATAATCATTGGAAACGCAATCGAAAAGGATCCTTCTCTGATAAAGGAAATGTCAGCCGCCATTCATTCGGTAAGCCTGGTTGGTTAAATTTTTCCGTTCTTAAAGACTCATCATTTCTTTAAATTTCACTGCCTGCCGCCGACTGACCTCGATTTTTTCGCCCCCATGCAGATCGATTAATAAGCCTCCATTGAAATAGGGTTCAATTTTTTCAACCATTCTCAGATTGATAATATGCTTGCGGTTGGCCCTGAAAAATACTTTTTTATCCAGGCGTTCTTCCAACGCATTCAGCGATTTTAAAATGAGTGGCTTATTGGTTCCGAAATAGACTTTGGCATAATTACCTACGCTTTCAAATAATCGGATATCGGATAATTTTACAAACCAGCACCGTTCTCCGTCTTTTACAAAAACCTGATCATGTTCAGTAAGAGGATGATCATTGGTGATGACTGGCTCATCTGTTTTAGGTTTCAGTTTATTGAGGGCTTCAGCCAGGCGCTGCGGCTCCACGGGCTTCATCAGGTAATCAAGCGCATTGATTTCAAATGCTTTTAAGGCATGTTCATCATAGGCCGTTACAAATATAACCTGCGGCACCCTGTCAAGTTCTTCCAGCAGTTCAAACCCCGTTTTACCGGGCATCTGAATATCGAGAAAAACCAGATCGGGCTGTAAATCACCGATTAACTGTACGGCTTCACGCGCATTGGCTGCCTCGCCAATTACCTCAATTTCAGGAAAATCTTTAAGTAACCTTTTTAGTTCATTTCTGGCCAGTCTTTCATCATCAATCAGGAGTGCTTTGTACATAAAAAATGGTTTTGGTAAATATATTCATTATATCATGAAGCGGGCATTTCAATGTGTACTTCTACCATGTCGTCACCGAGATTCGATATGGTAAATACGGCCTGGCTCCCATGCAAAAAATGAAGCCTGTCCTTGGAACTTTTGATGCCAAATCCCGTTGCGTTGCCTTCTATTTGGCCGGTGTTCTGCACCAGTAATTCAAAATTTGCACCCTTAAACCGGGCTACGATGTTAATGATTCCTCCCTCTATTCGTTTGCTGATGCCGTGCTTGATTGCATTTTCAACAAGGGTTTGCAACATCATGGGCGGCACCTGTTGTTGTAAGGTGTTTTCATCTATTTCGAAGTTGACCCTGAGCCTTTCCTCGAACCGGATTTGTTCGAGTGCAAGGTAATTTTTCACGATATTCAATTCATTTTCGAGCGAAATCGTTTCCAGTTTCTCCATTTGAAGACTGCTGCGCAGGATGTTAGACAGTTCGGTAATGGCCTGCCTTGCCCGTTCCGGGTTTTCTTCTACCAGAGCCCTGATGCTGTTGAGCGAATTGAATATGAAATGCGGATTGATATGCGATTTGATGGTACGAAGTTCCAATTCCTTTACAGTTTTTTCCAGCTGAACCTTATCCAGTTTATCCTTCTGGTTTCGCTGTACAAAATGCCAACCCATGTAAATAGCAAGCCAAAGGGCTATCAGCAGGAAGCCGAATATAAGATCCCACCAAAAACGAAACTGCGGGACGGAGTATTTCCATTTACCTGTATCATCTCGCGACCAGCCTGTGTTTTGCCTGATTTTGATGGCTGTTTTGTAGAGAGTAGAATCTGTAACCGTGCCGTAGAGTTGTTTGTAATATTCGCCGGTTAGGTTCAGTTCTTTCTCCATCGATTTGGCCTTTTTAAGGGCCATTTGCTTGTCGTAGTTGGATAAAGAAATGTTGGTCGCCTCTACTGTTAGTTTAGC
>JBIQMB010000564.1:0-2776 GCA_044463745.1 Chitinophagaceae bacterium
CATCCACTCCTCCATATTGACGGTTCAAGGCATCGATAAGGTTGGCCTTATTGTAATTTAATTCTGAGCCCGGATATAACCAGCGAACAGGTAAGGCATTCTTATTATTTACGTTTAAAGAAGTAGCCGGGTTGATGGGGAATAGGGGATATCCCGTTCTTCGTTGCTCAAAATACGCAGAGATCGGATCCTGCATAAACTGTAGCAAATATCGCTGAAGCCAGATTTGTTTCAATTGATCTGCCTGGTCTGTTTTGAATGCAGCCTCTCCGGTAAAGTAATTATTAATATAAGCCGTGGTGATCGGATTTCCATGAACATAAGACTGATCTACGGAAAGATACGTAGATAATGCAGCCTGCACACCCGATTTGTAATAATCCTCTGCTGTACCACTCGTAATCCATCCCAGAATGGTCGCTTCTGCCAATATCAACTGCTGTTCGGCATACGACATCATAATGCGCGGATCTCCGGCCTGTACTTTGAGATAGCGTGAGTTGAGCAATGAATATTTGTCGGCAATCAGGTTGGCAGAGATGACATTGTAATCTTCGCCAACATCTGCACCGGCATAGGCAGCCGGATCATCTTCGGTGAGCCCACCGCTAATCAAGGATTTGGCAGGATCGGCAAAATAAAACATGCGGCGATCGTTAAGATTCTTCAGGGTGTCGAGCACAAAACTGCTGATGATCGTTCTGCTGGTGAACAAATCATTGGTTCCCGACATGGGGTGCGGATTAACAGATGTATATGCCAGCCCAAGATAACCGGTTCCGGGCTGTAGCAGAAATCCGGCATTCACTATATCAGCAAACCGTCCCTTTACATTCAGCCCTGCATCGCCGGCCTTTGCACTTAGGCTCATCAATACTTTGAGGGCAAATGCATTGGTGGCTCTTCTCCATTTTTGTGGATCGCCATTGTAAGGAGTCGGATCGCCATCAAACTTTACACCCTGTGCAAACAACTGGTCTGCTTCTTTCAGTTCATCTAAAATACCTTTAAAGACATCTTGCTGTGTATCGTATTTTGGACGAATATTTCCGCTTGCCCCATCTCCCGTTACGCTATAAGGAATGTCGCCCACTTCCATGGTGAGATAATAAAACATAAATGCTCTTGAAAATTTGGCCAAAGCTTTATAAGAGTTTTCCATGTTGCTTCCGGCCGCGTACGAAACCATACTTGCTGCATTGGGAACCATGGTCATTGGGCCGAAGTCGGATGCACCAAGGTAATTGTATTGCGATGATAGAATCGTTTCATTACCGTAGGCGATATACTTTGCCAAACCATTATCAGAAAGATACGCTTTGGCATCCCGGCCCTGAAATTTGAAGTTTTGCAAAATAATTTTGGTAGCCAGCAGGGAAGAATTCACCTTTTCTGTGGCGTTAGGATTTGTATTTATACTGTCAAATTTATTACAGGAAGATAACAGCATCACCGATGCTATTAAAAGTAAACCTGTGTTTTTTATTATGTAGTGCATAGCTTTAAAATTTAAAATGGGGATAAGAAAAATTAAAAATCAAGTTTCACATTCACGCCAATGTAGCGCAGCGAAGGATCTATAAAGTTTTCCGTTCCACCATCGATATCCGAATACTTAAACTGTTTAGCCCAATAAATCAGGTTTTGTCCTATCAACGAAACCGCAATTCCTTTTGAATTAATTTTACTGGTGAGATGTTCTGGCAACCGGTAAGTAAGCGCCACTTCCCTTAGCTTGAGAAAAGTTGTGCTATATAAGTCTGCCGGCGAGGGATTGCCACCCCATGCAGTTCCCTTGTGTAGGCCTGTTATGTAAGATTTATAAGTAGTGTAAACATCATTTTTGGCAAACACGCGTGTATCACTTACCACATGCAGGTTCGCATCATAGGTAATGGATCCTGAAACCACTTTTACGCCATCCCCAAGATAATTTTTTGTACCGGGATTGGCAGCATCTAAAGCGCGGGCTTCATCTTTAACCGATTCAGGATGGTTTCCTGAAATCCACATATACATTTCTGTGGTGGACTGAGCCAGGCCTCCTACCCTTCCATCCATGGATAAAGAAAGAGAGAGGTTCTTATAATTCAGGCGCGTGCTGAAACCCCATATCCAATCCGGATCAGAGTATCCTGCCAATGATAGAATGGGTTTGTAGGTAGGAACTCCATTATTGAATACAATGTTGCCTTGATTATCGGTTTGGTGCTGATTGATGGTATAATAATCAGTACGCTTACCAACTTTTACCCAGTCTCTGTTGTTGACTGAATATTGAGAATCCAGCCGGGTAAACCAGGTTGCATACTTTGACCAGTTAAAAGTTACATCCCACGAAAAACCGGATTGAGTGACAACGGGTGTAGCATTCAATGTAACCTCAATCCCTTTGCGGGTACGTTCTTCATCGCTGTTGGTAAATACAGAAGTGAAACCGGAAGATGGACTGATGGCAGCATTCACGATAAAATCGTACATCCTCTTTTTATATAGAGTAACATCCACTCCAATGCGATTGTTTAAAAAACTGGCATTGGTTCCAATTTCGGTAGACGCCGAGCCTTCTGCATGAATATTTGATGGACGAATACCTGTGGGGAATGAAGCCGCACTCAGGTTACCCCATGCATTGGTTGTAATGGAATAAACATTGTTGATGGCATAAATATTAGCCGGAGTAAGGTAGGTTGTCCATGCCGCTCTTAATTTCCAGTAAGAGAGCCAATTGGTTTCCTTCATTAATTCACTTGGAATAAAGCTGCCCGAAACACTT